>NZ_QHHV01000026.1:0-60927 GCF_003947245.1 Actinoplanes sp. ATCC 53533
CGGCCTGGCCGCGGAACTGGACGGCGAAGCCCTCGTCGATCGCTGAGATGTCCGGCGCGCCGCTGCCGGCCACCAGCTTCTTCTGCAGGTCCTGGTGCTGCGCGTTGAACTCGCCGGAGTTCAGCGAGATCTTGACGTTGGGGTGGTCCTTCTCGTATTGCGCCTTGAGCGCTTCCAGGCCGAAGTCTCCCCAGAAGTTGACCTTGAGGGTGACCTGAGCCGCCGTCGCGTCGCTGTCACCGCCGCTATCGAGCTTCTCGCCACTGCAACCGGTAAGAGCCAGGGTTCCGGCAAGGCCTGCGGCGATCAGCGCCACGCCTCGCTTGGCGAACCGTTCCATTACTCCTCCACCCAGGGAAAGTGCTGTGCGAATTTACTGAACCGGATAAGTGACGCGACCGTATGACGTGGCTCACCCGCTGTCAAGAGTGTGTTTCACGTTGATGTCTGTGTCCGTAACCAACCACTGTAAGCAACCGTAAAGCGGGTCAAAATGGTCAGTATGTTTCGTCGGGCTACCGCGAAGGCAAGTGGTCTGCAACACTTAACCGATCAAGTTCACAGCGCTCGCCAGGGACTTAGCGGGGCGAGGTAGCGTGAGAGCGCTCCACCAGCGATGGTCCGAAAAGAGAGGCGACCTTCAGTGAAGCGGCCGACGATCGCCGACATCGCGCGCCGGGCCGGTGTGTCCAAAGGGGCGGTGTCCTACGCGCTGAACGGGCAACCGGGCGTCTCCGAGGCGACCCGCCAGCGCATCGTCGCCATCGCCCAGGAGATCGGCTTCAACCCCAACAGCGCGGCGCGCGCCCTCTCCGGCGCCAGCGCCCGGGCGGTGGGCCTCACCCTGTGCCGGCCCGCCCGCATACTGAGCATCGAGCCGTTCTTCATGGGCTTGATCAGCGGCTTCGAGCAGGAGCTGGCCGCCCGGTCATACGCGCTGACGCTGCAGGTGGTGGCCACCCCGCAGACGGAGACCGACGTCTACCGCAGGTGGTGGGGCGAGCGCCGGGTGGACGGCGTCTTCGTGACCGACCTGCGGGAAAACGACATCCGCATCCCGGTGCTGAACGAGCTGCAGCTGCCGGCGGTGGTGATCGGCGGACCCGGCGACACCGGAAAACTGCCGCAACTCTGGTCCGACGACGCGGGCGCCATCACCGAAGCGGTCGGCTACCTGATGGCCCTGGGCCACCGCCGCATCGCCCGGGTCGGCGGCCTCCCGGATCTGCTGCACACGCAGACCCGAACGCGAGCGTTCACCGAGGTCTGCGCGTCGCTGGGCCTGAGCGAAGCGGTGACGGTGCCCTCGGACTACACCGGCGAGGAGGGCGGCCGCGCCACCCGCCGCCTGCTGATCAACGCGGAACGCCCGACGGCGATCATCTACGACAACGACGTGATGGCCGTGGCGGGCCTGTCGGTGGCCCAGGAGATGGGCCTGTCGGTGCCCGGCGACCTGTCGATCGTGGCCTGGGACGACTCACCGCTGTGCTCCCTGGTCCACCCCCCGCTGACGGCGCTGACCAGGGACATCGCGGCCTACGGAGCGCACGCCGCCCGCCAGCTGCTGGCGGCGATAGCCGGCGAACCGGTCCAGGACGTGGAAGAGGGAACGGCACACCTGACGCCCCGGGGCAGCACGGCCCCACCCCGGGAAAGCTGACGTCTCCACCCGGTTGCGGCCTCAGGCCCGGTGGGTGTCCAGATATGCCTCCATGCGCTCGGCCGGCGCCGGCCTGGCCAGCGCGAATCCCTGCCCGTAGAGGCAGCCCGCGCGCCGGGCGCGCGCGATCTGCTCCGCCGTCTCCAGCCCCTTCGCGACCGTCTCGAGGCCCAGCCGGCGGCCCAGGCTGACCACCACGTCGATCACCGCCGGGCCGGCCGCCGGCTCCGGTGGGGTGTTCACCAGAGCCTGATCGAGCTTGAGCATGTCGACCGGCAGCCGGCGCAGGTGCGACAGCGAGGCCTGGCCCGCGCCGAAGTCGTCCAGCGCGGCGCGGACGCCGAGTTTGCGCAGGCCCGCGAGCGACGCGACGATCGCCGGCAGGTCTTCGGCGACCCAGGTCTCCTGCACCTCCACCACCAGGCGCTCCGGCTCCAGCTCGTAGCGGCCCAGGATCTCGGCCACCCGTTCCGGGAAGCGGGCCGTCAGCAGCTCGCGAGGTGCGACGTTGACCGACAGCCAGAAGTCGCCGCTGCCCGCCGTCCAGCCGGCCAGGTGACGGCAGGCCGCGTCGAGGACCCACTCGTCCAGCTCGGCGGCGCAACCGACGGCGCGGGCGATCGGCAGCAACTCGGCCGGCAGGACCGTGCCCATCTTCGGGTGGCGCCAGCGCAGCAGCGCCTCCACACCCACCGGCTGCTCGTCACGGAGCGACACCACCGGCTGGAAGACCAGGTCGAGCTCGCCGCGATCGGCCGCGCCGAGCAGCTCGCGTTCCAGGTCCATCCGGCGGTGCAGCTGAAGCTCGATGTCCGTGTCGTACCACTCGACGCGGTCGCGGCCGAGCTGCCGGGCCCGGCTGCGCGCCAGGTCGGCGTGCCGCAGCACGTCCTCGGAGTCGCTGCCGCCGGCAAGTTCGGCGAGGCCGATGCTGGTGTGCAGCTCGACGATCGTGCCGGGCAGCTGGTACGGCTCCAGCAGCAGCGTCACGATCCGGGTCGCCAGCGCGTAGGCGAGGACCGCACCCTCCGGCGTGAGCACCGCGAACTCGTCGCCGCCGAGGCGGGCCGCCACGTCTTCCTCGGCGAGCAGGCTGCGCACCCGCCGGCCCACCTCGATGAGGACCGCGTCGCCGGTCTCCCGGCCCTTGTTGTCGTTGATCTCCGCGAGGCCGTGCAGGTCGATCACCAGCAGCGTGCCGTGCTGCCCGGCGCGGCGCCGGTGGTCGAGCAGGTCCCGCATCAGCGCCCGCCGGTTCGCCAGGCCGGTCAGCTGGTCGGTGTAGGACAGCCGGTGCAGGGTGCGTTCGAGGTGCCGGCGTTCGCCGACGTCGCGGACGTGCACGACCAGGGCGGCGACCTCGGGCACCGACCGCTGATCGGCCACTGTGGACTCGGTGTCGCGCCACATCCCGTGCCCGTCGCGGATCCGCGCGCTCAGCAGCGCGGGCGGGCCGTCGTCGTGCTCGCCGGCCAGCAGGGACTCCAGGCCGGCCTGTGCGCTCGGAACGTCGTCGGGGTGGATGAGCTCGAGGAACGTGCGACCGATGACCTCCGAGTCCGCGAGGCCGAAGAGCCGGGCCGCGGCCGGTGACTGCCAGCGCACGGTCAGCCTGTCGTCGAGCACCAGCGTCAGGTCGGTGGCGCCGGCCACCAGCGAGCGGAAGTGCGCCTCCTTGATGCGCAACTGCCCGGTGTAGCGGCGGATGTCGCTGACCACCAGCAGCTCGCGCATGGTCAGCACGGCGACCATCGCGAGGCCGAGCAGCACGGCGGTGCGGTCGAAGGTCCCGAAGAAGGCGAGGTGGTACAGCGCGGCGACGACGCCGATGCCGGCGGGCACGGCGAGCAGCGGATAGCCGGACAGATACCGATCCTGCTCGCGAGGCGCGGTCGACTCGGGCAGATTGCGCCGGGAGCCGCCCTCCGCGGTGAGCCCCAGCCCGGCCACGATCAGCAGGCCGCAGATCGTCACGGCCCAGCCGTCCAGGCCCGAGAGAATCAGGTTGGCGGCGGTGCAGAGCGCGAGCAGGACGAGAATGGCGCCGCCCCCGCACCGCAGCGCGGCCGGACGATGCAGGCGGGCCCGCAGCACGATGACCGTGACGATCGAGATGCCCGCCGCGGCGAGCAGGATGCAGCAGAGCGCGGTGACCGGGATCCGCTTCATCGGCGTGACCAGATAAGCCGCGAAGCCCAGGGCGACGCCGAGCCCCAGGCCGTCGAATGCGCGGCGCAGCCGGATCGGGACCGTCGAGGCGGCGCCGGGCAGCAGCATGGTGCCGAGGATGTAGAGCACGGCGGCCGCGCCCACCCCGGCGGCGGCGTAGATTCCCCGACCGGGTGGGTTCGCGAAGAGCACCGCGGTGGTCACCCCGGCGGCGAGGGCGCCCATACCGATGAAACCGGCGCCGCGACAGGCCGCGAACGTGCCGTCCCGGTGGTGGATCACCAGGGCGGTGTGCACCAGGACCACGGTGGCCCAGAGCGCGACCACACCGACGCCGAGGGCCAGCGCGGCCAGGTCGGAGATCAGCCCGGCCAGCGCGCTGACCAGCACGACTCCGCCGGCCCCGGGCACGGCCAGGAACGCCACCCGGTGGGGCCAGGTGCCGGTACGCGCGGTGGGCTGCACTGCCACGTGGGGGGTGATCCTCTGCGGACTGTGAGGGCTAGGCGGAACAGGCAACGGCGACGAGGGTCACTGCACCCACACCGGGTAACGAATGTCCTCCGGACAGGTTACGTGCGCGCGGGAGCACTTCGCACGTCGAGATCGTCGGGTATGGACGGCCGCACGGCAATCGAGCCGAAAGACTGAGCGGTCCCCCCTGCCCTCCGCCAGACGCCCGATCCAGCCCGGCCCGGCCGACGGACCAGACCTACGGGACCAGGCCGGCGGACCATGCCCAGCCCAGCGGCCCATGCCCGGCCTGGCGGATCATGCCCGGCCCAGCGGCCACGCCCGGCCTGGCGGATCACGCCCAGCCCAGCGGCCACGCCCAGCCCAGCGGCCACGCCCAGCCCAGCGGCCACGCCCAGCCCAGCGATCACGCCCAGCCCAGCGGCCACGCCCGGCCTGGCGGATCACGCCCAGCCCAGCGATCACGCCCGGCCCGGCGGCCGCGGAGCGAGGATCCGGTTCTCGCCGGTGTTTGCCTCTGTGGCCCTTTCTCGGCCGGGCGGGCTGCGTCGGACGGCCGTGGCGCTCAACCGCCGGCGACCGACGGGAGCACCTGGATCTCCGCGCCGGACGGGACCGGGGTGGCCAGGCCGCCCGAGCGGCGACAGTCCTCCCCATCCACATAGATGTTCACGTACCGGCGCAGTTCGCCGCTTTCGTCGCGGATCCGGCGTTCCAGCCGGGGCCAGCGCTCCCTGATCTCGTCCAGGACGGCAGCCAGCGTTCCTCCGTCACCCACCTCGAGGTGCGCCGATCCGCCCGCCTCGGCGCGCAGCACCCCCGGCACCAGCACCGTCGGCATCAGAGGGTCGCCGCCCGCACGCAGAGCACGTCGGGCAGGTGAGTCGCCACTGACGACCAGCTCTCGCCCTCGTCACGGCTGGCGAACACCTCGCCGGACCGGGTGCCGAAGTAGACACCGGCCGGCTCCGCGTCGTCCGCGCACATCGCGTCGCGCAGCACCGGCGAATAGAACGGCTCCTCGGGCAGCCCGGCCTGGTGTGGATGCCAGCTCTCCCCCGCGTCGGTGGACCGGAACACCCGGCAACACAGGTCGACCGGCTCCCGCTGACCGTCGCTGACCAACGGGAACGTCCACAGCGTGCCGCTGCGCCGGGGGTGCGCGACGATCGGGAAGCCGAAGTCTGCCGGCAGCGGCTCGGCGATGGACTGCCAGGTGTCGCCGCCGTCCGCCGTGCGGTAGACGCCGTGGTGGTTTTGCGCGTAGTAGCGCTCCGGGTCGGCGCCGTCGCGGGCCACCTTGTGGACGCACTGGCCGAACTCGGGCCACGGGTCGGGCAGGAAGTAGGCCTTGATGCCTTTGTTCGCCGGCGCCCAGGAGTCGCCGCCGTCGGTGGTGCGATAGACGCCGCCGGTGGACATGGCGACCAGCACGCGGCTGGGATCGTCGGGGTGCGGCAGGATCGTGTGCACCGCCTGCCCGCCGAAGCCGGCGCCCCACTCGGGCCGGTGCGGGTGGTCCCACAGGGCGCGGACCAGCTCATAGGTGCGCCCGCCGTCCTCGGAGCGGAACAGCGCGGACGGCTGGACCCCGGCGTAGACCACTCCGGGCGCGGCGGGCGTGATCTGCCAGACCCGCTCGACCGCCGCGCCGGCGTCCGCCGGGAAGGCCAGCGGGGCCATGTCGGGCTCCTGCCAGGTGGCGCCGAGGTCGTCGCTGATGGAGACGCTCGGCCCGAAGTGGGAGTTGTCCACCCCGGCCAGCAGCCGGGGCTCCTTGCCGCGATTGTCGATCGCGACGGCGTATATCGCCGTGCCGGGGAAGTGCGCGGAGCTGACCTTCCAGCTCCGCCGGTCGTCCTCACTGATGGCCAGGAACAGGCCTTTCTTGGTGCCGATGGCTAGTAAGTCGGTCATGCCAGGGAGTATCCCCGCCCGGTCCGACAAAAACGCCGCATCCGGCGGGTGCGAGGATGAGGAACGTGAGTCGAAAGCCCGCCCTGCGCGTCCGCAAGTCCGGCGCCCTCGTCGTCGCCGCCCTGATCGCGTTCGTGGGCACCGTGCCGTTCGCCGGATCCCGCTGGGAGCTGACGCCGATCATCCTGATTCCGCTGGCCATCCTGCTCTGGGTGGTCCGGGCCGGCACCGACGTGCGCCCCGGCGGCCTGCGGGTGCGCGCGCTCTTCGGCAGCACCGACATCCCGTGGTCCCGGATCGACCAGCTCGCGCCGGACGGGCGTGGGCGGGTGTCCGCTCTGCTCACCGACGGCAAGGTGATCCGGCTGACCGGGGTGACCACAGCCAACCTGCCCGCGGTCATCACGGCCGGCGGCCAGGAGCTGAGCGACAACGACCACGAGCCCGGCGACGACGACCAAGAACGCAGCAACGATGACCAGGAGCTCAGCGACGGCCGAGCGCCCAGCGACGGAGGCCCGGGGCCAGGCACGACGGCCGAGCGCTGAACGACGAAGGCCCGGAGCCAGGCACGACGGCCGAGCACTGAACGACGAAAGCCCGGAGCCAGGCACGACAGCCGAGCACTGAACGACGAAAGCCCGGAGCCAGGCACAACGGCCGAGCGCTGAACGACGGCTCAGTAGCCGTCGACGACCCGGTTTACCAGCGGCTCCCCGGCGACGAACCGGCCTAGCTGCTCCGCCACCAGGCGGTAGGCCCGGGGCAGCAGCCCGACAACGGCGCTGCCGACGTGCGGGGTCATGAAGACATTGGGCAGCTCCCAGAGCGGATGCCCCGCGGGCAGCGGCTCCGGGTCGGTCACGTCCAGCGCGGCGCCGATCCGCCCGGAGGCCACCTCGATGAGCAGCGCCGTGGTGTCCACCACCGGCCCTCGCGCCGCGTTGACCAGCAGCGCGCCGTCCGGCAGCGCGGCCAGGAAGGCCCCGTCGACCAGCCCGCGCGTCTGCTCGGTCAGCGGCACGAGCAGCACCACGACCTCGGCCCGGGGCAGCAGAGCAGGCAGCTCGGCGACCCCGTGCACGTCCTGCTCGGGCCGGGCGGTGCGGGCCACCCGGGTCACCGTCACGTCGAACGGCGCCAGCCGGCGCTCGACGGCCCGGCCGATCGAGCCGGCCCCCACGATGAGCACCCGCCTGCCGGTCAGCTCCGCGGTCGGGGTGAAGGCGGCCGACGCCCACTCGCGCCGCTGCTGGGCCCGGGCGAAGGCCGGGAACTGCCGCAGCGAGCCGATCGTCGCGCCCAGGACCCACTCGGCGACCGCCGCGTCGTGCACGCCCGCCGCGTCGTAGAGCTGCACATCGGGCGGCACACGACCGATCCAGTTGTCCGCGCCGGCCGAGAGCAGCTGCACCACCCGCAGGCCGGTGAGCTTCGGCAGCAGGTCGATGGCGGCGGAGCCGAACGGCGGCACCAAGAACCGGACCTCCGTGGGATCCGACGGCAGCGTAAGCGCGTCGGCGCAGACCTCGACCCGGACGCCGGGCGGCAGCGCGCCGAGCAACTCGCGGCCCTTGGCGTGGGCGATCCAAACCTTCACCGTGCCCAACTTAGCCGGGCCGGGGACCGGGTGCCCGGCCCGAGATCGAGGTGTGCCGGACGTCCCAGCGGACGCGGCTACCCTGGACCGGGGAAACGAGGAGGTCGTGTGATCGAGCGCAGTCCGAGAGTCCGCGCGCGCGCCGTGACGCTGAGTGCCGCGGTTCTGGGCGCCGTGTTGGCCCTGAACGCCGCGTGCAGCTTCGGCCCCCCGGACCCGGACGTGGCGGGCGAGCCGCCAAATCTGCCGGCGCCATCCGTCTCCGCTGGTCCCGACAGCGGCAGCGGCGGCGAGTCCGCCGCGGCGGCCACGGTGCTGGCCAAGGGCCTCGAGGTCCCGTGGGGCCTGGCCTTCCTGCCCGACGGCGGAGCCCTGGTCACCGAGCGTGACACCGCCCGCATCCTGCAGGTCGGCCCGGAGTCGGGCACCGAGGGACTCAAGGTCACCGAGGTGCAGCGGCTCACCGAGGCGGAGCCCGGCGGCGACGGCGGCCTGCTCGGCATCGCCGTCTCCCCGAAGTACGCGACGGACGCGACGGTGTTCGTGTACTACTCGACGGCGACGGACAACCGCGTCGCCAAGCTCAAGCTCAAGGGCAAGCCGCAGCCGATCCTCACCGGCATCCCGCACTCGGCCAACGACAACGGCGGCCAGCTCGCCTTCGGCCCGGACGGCATGCTCTACGTCACCACCGGCGACGGCACGAGCGGCACCCTGGCGCAAAACCCGAAGAGCCTCGGCGGCAAGATCCTGCGGATCACCACCGCCGGCCGGCCCGCGCCGGGCAATCCGGTCAAGAACTCGCCGGTCTGGTCGTCCGGTCACCGCAACGTGCGGGGCATAGCCTGGGACGCGGCCAAGAAGATGTACGCGAGTGAGTCGAATCAGAAGAAGACCGGCGAGCTGAACGTGATCCAGAAGGGCAAGAACTACGGCTGGCCCGGGGTCGACGGCACCGGCACGAACGCCAAGTTCACCAGTCCCCTGGTGACCTGGCCGATCGAGGACTCGAACTGCGCGGGGGTGGCGGTGCTGGAAAGCATGGTCGCGACGGCCTGCCTGCAGGGCCAGCGGATGTGGATGGTCGACGTGACCGGCAACGGCACGCTGCTGGGCCAGCCCCGGGCGTTGCTCGCCGGCGAGTTCGGCCGGCTGCGCGCGCTGGTCGCCGCGCCGGATGGCTCGTTCTGGGTCACCACCTCCAACCAGGAGGAGGGCGCCGACCCGGCGCCGGAGGACGACCGAATCATCCGGCTGGTGTTCTCCGACGGCGGAGCCGGTCGGAGCTGACCATCAGCACTGTTTGGCGACCGGCGCGCGGGGGCAGGTGAAATGTTGACCATGAACGAGAAGATCTCCCGTGCCCGCGCGTCGGTGGACCGCACCTGGCAGCTGCCCTGGGCCCGACGGCTGCGCATCTGGGCGGCCGTCGTGGCCGTCAGCCTCACCGGCGTCTTCGTCGGCACGATGCTGTTCGCCCAGTCGGAGATCGCGGTGGGCCCGTTCCGGGCCGACATGTCGATCAGCCCGTCGATCGCGGGTGGCACCGAAGTGGAGATCCCGCCGCTGGGCGCGCTGCACCTCGACAGCCACGACGGCCCCATCCACCTCAAGGTGAACCTGGGCTCGCTGGACCAGGAACGCACCGAGGCGCTGATCGACGACCCGACGGCGATCAGCGCCGCCGGGCAGTCGGCGGTCGACGACGTGACCAAGGGCGTGCTGCAGCTCGGGCTGCGCGCGCTCGGCGCGGCGATCGTCTGCGCGCTCATCCTGGCGGCGCTGATCTTCCGCAACATCCGCCGGGTGGCGGCCGCCGGGGTGCTGGCGCTGGTGGTGACCGGCGGCAGCCTGGGGCTGGCCGCGGGCACGGTCCGGCCGGATTCGATCAGCGAGCCGCGCTACGAGGGCCTGCTGGTCAACGCGCCCGCGGTGGTGGGTGACGCGCGGCGCATCGCCGACAACTACGGCCGGTACGCCGACCAGCTCCAGCAGCTGGTCAGCAACGTCAGCCGCATCTACACCACGGTGTCGACGCTGCCGGTGTTCGAGCCGGCCAGCAACACCACCCGCATCCTGCACGTGTCCGACCTGCACCTGAACCCGACCTCGTGGGGCGTCATCCGCACGGTCGTGAAGCAGTGGGACATCGACGCCGTGGTCGACACCGGCGACATCGTGGACTGGGGCAGCAACGCCGAGACCTCGTACGTGAGCAACATCGGGCAGCTCGGGGTCCCGTACGTCTACGTGCGCGGCAACCACGACTCGATGGCGATCCAGGCGGCGGTGGCCCGGCAGAAGAACGCGAAGGTGCTCGACAACACGACCGTGACGATCAACGGCCTGACGTTCGCGGGCATCGGCGACCCGGAATTCACACCGGACAAGAGCGAAAACCCGCCGGTGAACGCGGACGACCCGACCGCCTCTCCGCTGCTGGCCAGCGGGGAACGCCTGGCCACGACGATCCGCGGGGCGCAGACGAAGGTGGACGTGGCGCTCGTGCACGACCCGGCGATGGCGCCGCCGCTGTCCGGGGTGGTGCCGCTGGTGCTGGCCGGCCACAAACACAAGCGCGAGGTGAGCGTGCTGGCGGCGCCCTCCCCGGCGACCTCACCGTCACCGGCGCCGAGCCCGTCGGCGCCGGTGACCGAGGCGCCCCAGAAGACCCGGCTGCTGGTGGAGGGCTCAAGCGGCGGGGCGGGCCTGCGCGGGCTGGAGAACGAGGAACCGACGCCGCTGACGATGTCGGTCCTGTACTTCGACGAGACCCACGCCCTGAAGGCCTATGACGACATCCAGCTGGGCGGCACCGGCGAGCAGAACGTGACGATGCAGCGCAAGGTGGTCGGCAAGGACGAGCCGGAACCGACGACGAACCCGTCGGTCTTCAACGCCGTGACCCCGGGCATCAACCCGAGCAGCGTCCCACCCGGCCGCTGAACCAACCCGGGCCCAGCGCCGCCGCTTTCCACCGCTCTCAGCCCGGAGGGTGGCGTGACCAGGCCGGGACGGCAAAGCCCGGCCCTGTGTGCCACAGGACCGGGCGGTGCCGTACGGGAAGGGCCTAGGCGAGGCGCGCGAGGATCAGCTCGCGGACCGTCTTGGCGTCCGCCTGGCCGCGGGTCGTCTTCATGACCGCGCCCACCAGGGCTCCGGCCGCCGCCACCTTGCCGTCGCGGATCTTCGCCGCGATCTCCGGGTTGGCCGCGATGGCCTCGTCGACCGCGGCCGTGAGCGCGCCCGTGTCGGAGACGACGCCGAGGCCGCGGGCCGCGATCACCGCTGCCGGGTCGCCCTCGCCGGCCACGACGCCCTCGAGGACCTGGCGGGCCAGCTTGTCGTTGAGCTTGCCCTCGTCGACCAGGCCCTGCAGCTGCGCGACCTGGGCCGGGGTGACGCCGACCGCGGCGAGCTCGACGCCCGTCTCGTTGGCGCGGCGGGCCAGCTCGCCCATCCACCACTTGCGGGCGCCGGCCGCGGTGGTGCCCGCGGCGATGGTCTGCTCGATCAGCTCGGTCGCGCCGGCGTTGGCCACCGACTGCATGTCGAGCGCGGAGATGCCCCACTCCTCGGCGAGCCGGGCGCGCTTGACGCTGGGCATCTCGGGCAGGGCCGCCTTCAGCTCGGCCACCCACGCGGTGTCGGGCGCGATCGGCACGAGGTCGGGCTCGGGGAAGTAGCGATAGTCGGTCGCGGTCTCCTTGGAGCGGCCCGGCCGGGTGTCGCCGGTGGTCTCCTGGAAGTGCCGGGTCTCCTGGAAGATCCGGGTGCCGTCGGTGAGCAGCATCGCCTGGCGGATGATCTCGGAACGGACCGCACGCTCGACCGAGCGCAGCGAGTTGACGTTCTTCGTCTCCGTGCGGGTGCCCCACTCGTCGCCCGGCCGGTTCAGCGAGGTGTTCACGTCGCAGCGCATCGAGCCCTGCTCCATGCGCACGTCGGAGACGTCCAGCGAGCGGATGATGTCGCGCAACTCCGTCACGTAGGCCTTGGCCACCTCGGGCGCGCGGGCGCCGAGGCCGGGGACCGGCTTGGTGACGATCTCCACCAGCGGGATGCCGGCCCGGTTGTAGTCCACCAGCGACTCGGTCGCGCCGTGGATGCGCCCGGTGGCGCCGCCGACGTGCAGCGACTTGCCGGTGTCCTCCTCGAGGTGGACCCGCTCGATCTCGACCCGGAAGGTCTCGCCGTCGATCGCCACGTCGACATAGCCGTCCACGCAGAGCGGCTCGTCGTACTGGCTGGTCTGGAAGTTCTTCGGCATGTCCGGGTAGAAGTAGTTCTTCCGGGCCATCCGGCACCAGGACGCGATGTCGCAGTTGAGCGCGAGGCCGATCCGGATGGTGGCCTCGATGGCGGCGCGGTTGGCCACCGGCAGCGCGCCGGGCAGGCCGAGGCAGACCGGGCAGACCTGGGTGTTGGGCTCCGCGCCGAACTCGGTCGGGCAGCCGCAGAACATCTTGGTGTTCGTGCCGAGCTCGACGTGCGTCTCCAGGCCGATGACCGGCTCGTAATGGGCGATCGCGTCCTCGTACGAGGGCAACACGGTCGTGCTCATGCGAGAGACTCCAAACTGAGCTCGGGCGGGGTGAACGTCCCGACGGCCGACTCGAGGGCGGCGGCGACCCGGTACATCCGGTCGTCGGCCATCGTCGGCGCCATGACCTGGAAACCGACCGGCAGTCCCTCGGAGAGCCCGCACGGCACGGAGATGGCCGGGCCGCCGTACAGGTTCGTCGGGATGGTGTAGAGGTCGGCCAGATACATCTGATATGGATCCGAGGTGCGCGACCCGAACGGGAACGCCGTGAACGGCGTGGTCGGCGAGATCAGCACGTCGGCCTTGGTGAACGCGCTCGTGAAGTCGCGCGTGATGAGCGTGCGGACCTTCTGCGCCTGGCCGTAGTAGGCGTCGTAGTAGCCGCTGGACAGCGCGAACGTGCCGAGGATGATGCGGCGCTTGACCTCGGGGCCGAAACCGGCCTCCCGGGTCAGCGACATGACCTCCTCGAGCGACCGGTTGCCGTCGTCGCCGACCCGCAGGCCGTATCGCACGCCGTCAAAGCGGGCCAGGTTGGAGGACGCCTCGCTGGGCGCGATCAGGTAATACGCCGGGAGGGCGTATTCGAAGTGCGGGCAGGACACCTCGACGACCTCGGCGCCGAGCTTGACCAGCGCCTCGACCGACTCACGGAAGGCCGCGAGCACGCCGGGCTCGGCGCCGTCGCCCGTGAACTCCTTGACCAGGCCCAGCTTGACCCCGGCCAGGTCACCGGTGGCGCCCAGCCGGGCGGCCGCGACGACGTCGGGCACCGGCTGCGGGATGGAGGTCGAGTCGCGCGCGTCGTGGCCCGCGATCACCGCGTGCAGCAGCGCCGCGTCCTCGACCGTCCGGGCGCAGGGCCCGGGGGTGTCGAGGGAGGACGAGAAGGCGATCAGGCCGTATCGCGACGTGCCGCCGTACGTCGGCTTGGCGCCGACCGTGCCGGTGACCGCGCCGGGCTGCCGAATGGAGCCGCCGGTGTCCGTGCCGATCGCCAGCGGCGCCTCGTAGGCGGCGAGCGACGCGGCGCTGCCACCGCCGGAGCCGCCGGGGATGCGCCCGAGATCCCACGGGTTGTGAGTGGGGCCGTAGGCCGAATATTCGGTGGAGGAGCCCATCGCGAACTCGTCCATGTTGGTCTTGCCGAGCATGACCGTGCCGGCGGCGCGCAGCCGCTCGACGACGGTCGCGTCGTAGGGCGGCCGCCAGCCTTCGAGGATCTTGGAGGCGGCGGTGGTCGGGATGCCGCGCGTCGCGATCACGTCCTTGACCGCGACGGGCACGCCGGCCAGCGGTCCGAGCTCCTCGCCCTTGGCCCGCTTCTCGTCGACGGCGCGGGCCGCGGCCAGCGCACCGTCTCTGTCCACATGCAGGAACGCGTGCACCCGCTCGTCGACGGCGGCGATCCGGTCGAGGTGCGCGGTCGCGACCTCGACGGCGGAGGCGTCGCCGCCGCTGATCAGGCCGGCGACCTGCGCGGCGGTCATCCTGGTGACGTCAGTCACGGCGCTCAGTCCTCCTCGTCCAGGATGCGCGGCACGCGGAACCGGCCCTCGGCGGAGTCGGGGGCGCCGGAGAGCGCCTCCTCCTGCGTGAGGGACGGCTGCACGACGTCATCGCGGTAGATGTTGGTCAGCGGCACGGAATGCGAGGTCGGCGGGATGTCCTCGGCGGCCACATCACCGATCCGGGCGACCGACTGCAGGATGACGTCGAGCTGACCGGCGAATCGGTCGAGCTCCTGCTCGGTCACGGCGAGCCGCGACAGGCGCGCGAGATGCGCGACCTCTTCGCGGGAGATGGCGGCCATCGTGCCCCCTTGGTATGGATGTCGCTGACCCGGGAAGTCTATTTCCCGGGGCCGTGGGCGTGGGCGGCGGCTCCCCGGTCTGTGGATAACTCCTCAGAGCCGAACTTCCAACTCGAGCTCGTGGCGCACCGGGATGCCGTCCAGCATCGTCGGGATGGCCGGTTTGAGGGCGCGAGCACGCGTCACCGCGTCCCGGTGCACGGCGACCAGGTCGTAGCCGTGACGCTGATAGAAGCGCAGGGCGTTGACGTTGTTGTTGGTGGTCACCAGCCAGAGCCGGGCCGCCCCGGCCGCGACGGCCGTCTCGCGGACCCAGCCGAGCAGGGCACTGCCGACTCCGCTGCCCGACCGGTCGGCGGCTATCGACACGACCTCCCAATCCGCCCCGACGACGCGGTAGGTGAGCAGCCCCGACGGTTCGCTCCCGTGCCAGGCGATCGCGGCGGGCAGCGCGGCCGCGTCGATCAGTTCGTCGTGGACGGCCACCACGGTGCCGCTGAACGCGGCGGTCAGCGACCGTCGCAGGTACGGCTGGTCGGCGGGCGTGGCCGGGCGCACCTCGATCGCCATGGCACTCCTCAGGACGTCGGCACCGCCAGGGCGCCGGGTTCACGGCCGGGTCTCAATGGACGATAGCGGGACAGCCAGACCGCCAGATCCGGCGCCGGCATCGGCCGAGCGTGGAACCAGCCCTGCGCCGCGTGACAGCCGGCCGCGGCCAGCAGCCGCCAGGTGCGCTCGTCCTCCACGCCCTCGGCCACCACCCGCAGCCCCAGCGAGTCGGCCAGGGCGATCACCGAGCGCACGATCGCCGCGTCACCCCGGTCGGCGGCCATGCCCAGCACGAACGAGCGGTCGATCTTCACCTCGGAGAACGGCAGCCGGCGCAGATGCTGCAACGACGAGTAGCCGGTGCCGAAGTCGTCCAGCGAGATGGCCACGCCCATCCGGTCCAGCCGGGTGATGGTGTCCAGCACCCGGTGCGGGTCGGCCATCAGCGCGCTCTCGGTGATCTCGAGCTGGAGCAGGTCGGGCGGTACGTCGTACCGGTGCAGCAGGGTGTTGATCTCCTCCGCGATGTCCGCCGCGTGCAGGTCCCGGACGCTGACGTTGACCGCCGCGCGGAGCGGGCGGCCGGCCGCTCGCCAGGCCCCGAGCTGGCCGATCACCTCGCGCAGCACCCGGCTGGTGAGCAGCCGCATGACGGGCGTCTGCTCGGCGACCCGCAGCAGCTCGCTGGGGCCGACCATGCCGCGCACCGGGTGCCGCCAGCGCAGCAACGCCTCGACGCCGACCACCTCGCCGGTCGCGACGGCGATCTGCGGCTGGTAGTAGACGGTGATGCCGTCGGCGGCCGGATCGCCGCCGGGCTCGGCCCGCACGGCCAGGCGCAGGTCGGCCAGCAGGGTGAGGTCGGGAGTGTGGTGCTCGGTGTCGCGGGCGTAGACGGCGACCTGGTCGCCGCGCTCCTTGGCGTCGTACATCGCCGCCTCGGCCTGGCGCAGCAGCGAGGCGCCGTCACCGCCGCGTTCGGACTGCAGCGCGATGCCGATGGAGGCGCTGACGTCGATCGGCAGGCCGTCGAGGGCGAACGGCCGGCCGAGTTCCTCGGCCAGGTGCGCGGCGAGCCGCCGGGCCGCGGCCGGCCCGTCGACCCGGGTGGCCAGCACCGCGAATTCGTCGCCGCCGAGACGCGCCACAAGATCATGCGGGGGTACGACCGCGACGAGCCGGCGGGCGACCTCGACGAGCAGCCTGTCGCCGGTGGTGTGCCCCAGGGCGTCGTTGACGGTGCGAAACCTGTCCAGGTCCAGCAGCAACAACGCGAGCCGGCGCTCCGGCCGGTGGGGACCGCGGCCCGTCCACCGCTCGGCGACAGAGGTCTGCAGGGCACGACGGTTGGGCAGGCCGGTGAGGGAGTCGACGCGGGCGGCCCGTTCGTATTCGCCGGTGGAGCGCACCATCCGGTGCACGGCGTGCAGGGCGAGCAGGACCAGCGGCACGAGCGCGAGGCCGACCTGTGCGGCTGCCAGGACCACGGGCCCGAGCAGCAGCAGCGCGGCGGTGGCGAACAGCTCCGGCCCTCGGCGCCGCGCCCGCGGCCGGCGGCGACCCGCACCGGCGCAGCGGGTGATGAGCGGGTCGAGGCCGGCGCGGGCGCCGATCCAGGCTGCCGCGGCCGCGACGGTGAACACGGCGTCCTCCCAGTGCGGCTGCGCGCCCGCGTGTAGCCCGGCGAGCACGGCGACCACGGCGGCGCCGGTCAGGGCCACGGCATGCTGCACGGCGAGGTGCAGAGCGCGGCGGGCGGACTGGCGCATCCGTACACCGGCCACGGCCATCGCGGCCAGTTGCACAGCGAGGGCGGGCACGAATCCCCAGGCGAGCACGATGCCGAAGGTGAAGCAGATGGACGGCAGGATCACGGAGCTGGCCCGCCGGTTGGCGACCACATAGGGCCGCGCGTCGACGGCGAGGGCGAGCGCGGCCATCACCCAGAAGGCGGTGGGCAGCTTCTCGAAGGCGTGCGGCAGGGCTGCCCACAGCGCTAAATCGACGACGACGGCCCCGCCGACCGCGGTGACCGCACCCCGCCGGGCGGTGACGGACTGCGCGCCGCCCGGCCGTGAACCGGGCCGGCGCCCGGGACGCCAGCCATGCCCCCGCCAGCCACGCCCCCGCCGGCCCGGCGCCGCCCCGCGGGGCAATGCATGATCCAGTGAGCCGTCAGCGGCACGCACGCCGCCGGCCGCCGGCTCTTCCGCCGGCATGGAGCTGCGCTGTTCTGCGGCGTCCATGCGACCTCCACGGTGGCGTCGACCAAACGATCATCCTCACCATAGATCCGCATGGACAAAACTACGCGAAACAGACTCGCCGTTATCAAATCGCCGTATCCGCCGGAACGTGGAACCTGTCGAAATTCACCCGTTGGTGAATCGGCGGCGGTGGCCTACTCCGCCGTTTCGGCGGACGGCGCGGGCTCCTCCGCCACCGCGGCCGCGGCCTTCTTCTTGGGCTCCTTGGGCACTTCCGGGGCGATCTCGGCCACCGCGCGAGCCGCCTCCGGCCCCTCTGCCAGCAGCACGGCGAAGCCCTGCTCGTTGAGCACCGGCACCCGCAGCGACAGCGCCTTGTCGTATTTGCTGCCCGGGTTGTCGCCCACTACCACGAAGGCCGTCTTCTTCGACACCGAGCCGCTCACCTTGCCGCCGCGCGACAGCACCGCCTCGGAGGCCTCGTCACGGGTGTGGGTGGACAGGGTGCCGGTCACCACCACGGTCATGCCGGCCAGCGGCCGGCCGCCGGTCTCGGACCGTTCCTCCGCCATCTTGACGCCGCTCTCGCGCCACTTGCGAACGACCTCGCGGTGCCAGTCGACCGCGAACCATTCCCGCAGGCTCTCCGCGATCGTCGGGCCCACGCCGTCGACGGCCGACAGCTCCTCGATCCGGCCCTCGGCGACCGCGGCCTCGATGGCCGCCATCGAGCCGAACTCCAGGGCCAGCGCCCGCGAGGCGGTCGGGCCGACGTGCCGGATCGACAACGCCACGAGCACCCGCCACAACGGCCGTTCCTTGGCCTCCGCCAGATTTTCCAGCAGCTTGACCGCGTTGCTGCCCAGCGTGCCGTCCATGTTGACGAAGAACGGCGAGCGCGACAGATCGTCGGCGGTCAGCCCGAAGAGGTCGCTCTCGTCGGTCAGCACCGAGGACTCGTAGAGCGCCCGGGCGGCCTTATAGCCGAGCACCTCGATATCCAGCGCGTTGCGGCTCGCCAGATAGAAGAGCCGCTCGCGCAGCTGCCCCGGGCAGTGGTGTGAATTGGGGCAGCGGATGTCGATGTCGCTCTCCTTGGCGGGAGCGAGCGGGGTGTCGCACTCGGGGCAGCGCGTCGGCATCACGAACGGATGCGCGTCGGCGGGCCGCAGATCCATGACCGGGCCGAGCACCTCCGGGATCACGTCGCCGGCCTTGCGCAGCACCACGGTGTCGCCGATCCACACGCCCTTGCGCTCGACCTCCCGGGCGTTGTGCAGGGTCGCCTGGGCCACCGTGGAGCCGGCCACCAGCACGGGCTCGAGCACCGCATAGGGCGTGACCCGGCCGGTGCGTCCCACGTTGACGAGGACGTCGAGGAGCTTGGTGGTGACCTCCTCGGGCGGATATTTGAAGGCGATCGCCCAGCGCGGCGCCCGGCTGGTCGAGCCGAGCCGGCCCTGGATGGCCACGGCGTCCACCTTGACCACCACGCCGTCGATCTCGTGCTCGACGTCGTGCCGGTGCTTGCCGTAGTAGTCGATGTAGTCGCGGACCTCGGCCATCCCGTCGACCAGCCGCCAGCGGTCGCTGGTGGGCAGCCCCCAGGAGCGCAGCGCCTCGTAGGCATGCGACTGCGAATCCGGCCGGAACCCCTTGCGGGCGCCGATGCCGTGCACGACCATCCGCAGCCCCCGGGAGGCGGTGATCCGCGGATCCTTCTGGCGCAGGCTGCCGGCCGCGGCGTTGCGCGGGTTGGCGAACGGGGCCTTGCCCTGCTCGACCAGCGAGGCGTTGAGATCGGCGAACGCGGAGGCCGGGAAGTAGATCTCGCCGCGCACCTCGAGCAGCTCGGGCGGATCGTCGTCGATCAGTCGGTCGGGGATCTCACGGATGGTCCGCACATTGGAGGTCACGTCCTCGCCCGTGCGCCCGTCGCCGCGGGTGGCGCCGCGGACCAGCCGGCCCTTCTCATAGGTCAGGTTGATGGCGAGGCCGTCGACCTTGAGCTCGCAGATGAACCGCACCGGCCCACCGGCGTCCCGCTCGGTGCGCTCGGCCCAGGCCGCCAGCTCGCCCTCGTCGAAGACGTTGTCGAGCGACATCATGCGCTCGGCGTGCTCGACCGGGGTGAACAGGGTGGAGAACGTGCCGCCGACGTTCTGGGTAGGAGAGTCGGGGGTGCGCAGCGCCGGGAACTGCGCCTCAAGCGCCTCCAGCTCGCGCAGGAGCCCGTCGAACTCGGCATCCGAGATGGTCGGGGAATCCAGGACGTAGTAGCGGTACTGATGGCCGCGCAGCTCGTCACTCAGCTCGGCGTGCCGGGTGCTGGCCGCCGGGGTCGGCTCGGGCCCGGCGGCGGCCACTTGCTCGGCGGTCGGCCGGCCGCCTGCGAGCTGCTCGGCGACGGCCGCCTGAACACCGTCGGATTGCGTTTCGACAGGCTGGACAGGCTGCTTCTCAGGCACCGGGTGACCTCCGTGGTTCGTGCTTCTAAGGGCACGGTAGTCGCCGGGTCTGACAAAACCGTCGGCCTGCGTGCTCCGTGTCCAGCGCGCCGCGGCGGGCAGCGGGCCGGCGGCAGCGTCAGACTTCGGCCAGGCGCCGGCCGGCGTCGCGGCAGGCCTTCAGCACCTCGCGCACGTACGGCTGGGAGGCGCCGGCCAGGCCGCAGGCCGGGGTGATCACGACCTGCTGCGGCAGGCGGGCGGCCGGAAAGCCGAGCCGGCTCCACAGCTTCCGCACCCGCTCGGCGACCTGCGCCGAGGTCAGCGCGCGCCCGTCGGCCGGCGGCCGGGTGGGTGCGGCACCGGCGAAGAGGCCGAGGCCGGCCTCCAGCGCCTCACCCAGCGGGTCGAGATCCTTGATCAGCGAAAGGTCGAGCGTGGCGGCGGCGACCCGGGCATCCCGGAAGACCTGCAGCGGCACGTCCGGGGCGCAGCAGTGCACGATGACCGGCACCCCGACCGCCTCGACGATCGTCCGCAGGCCCGTCGCGGCGTCGGGACCGTCCACCGCGTGGTAGGCGCTCAGCCCGCTCTCGGTTGGGATGTGCCCGGCGAGCACGGCCGGCAGCGAGGGCTCGTCGAGCTGCAGCAGCAGGGACGCGAGCGGAAGCCGCTTCCGCAGGTCGGCCACGTGCGAGCGGAGCCCTTCGCCCAGCGACTCGGTCAGATGGCGCACGGCGCCGGCGTCGCGCAGCATGCGGCCGCCGATCGGCAGGTCCAGGTTGGCGGCCAGGGTCCACGGACCGGCGGCCTGCACCTTGATCGTTCCGGCGAACCGGTCGGCCTGCTCGCTGAGCTGGTCGAGGTCGCGTTCCAGCAGGTCAGCGATGTGACGCTGGTCCTTGCCGGGACGCGGCGCCATCTGCCAGCGGCCGACGTAGAGCTGCACGGGCAACTCGGCCAGCAGCCCGGCAGTGCGGCCGATCAGGTCGGAGCCGGGGCCACGGTTGGGCAGCTCGGCGAGGTGCGGCAGGTCGGGCAGCTCGCCCATGACCAGGCGCTGGGCCTCGGCGATGTCCGTACCGGGAAGCGAACCGATCCCGGTGGCCGCGCCGGACGGCCAGGGGAAATCAGGCACCGCGCGCCGCCCCGACCCCGCCGGCGTTCGCCTCGGCGCCGAAGCTGCCGGACGTGATCGTTGCCGAGCCGAGGACGATGTCGCCCGCCGGGTCGGGGCGGTAGGCCACGATCGCCTGGCCGGCCGCGACGCCGCGGGCCGGAGCGCGAAGGTCGGCCACCAGGCCGTCCGGCCCGACTGTCACCACGGCCGGGACGACCTCGCCGTGCGCGCGCAGCTGCACCTCGCACTCGACCGGGGTCCGCTCGCCGTGCCAGATCGTCCGGGTCGCCGTCACGGTGTCGACCGCGAGGTCCTCACGCGGGCCGACCGTCACGGTGTTGGTCTTCGGGGTGATCGACAACACATAGCGGGGACGCCCATCCGGGGCCGGAACCCGCAGGTCAAGGCCCTTACGCTGGCCGATCGTGTAGGAATAGGCCCCATCGTGCCGCCCGAGCACGGCACCCGTGCGACCGTCGACGATGTCGCCCGGCGCCTCACCGAGCCGCTTGGCCAGGAAACCCTTGGTGTCGCCGTCGGCGATGAAGCAGATGTCGTGCGAATCCGGCTTTTCCGCGACGGCCAGGCCACGCTCGGCCGCCTCCTCGCGAACCCGGGCCTTGGTCGAGTCGCCGAGCGGAAAAACGGCCCGGTCGAGCTGGGCGCGGGTCAGCACGGCCAGGACGTAGGACTGATCCTTGGCCATGTCGACGCTGCGGCGCAACAAGCCGTCCGGGCCCAGCCGGGCATGATGGCCGGTCACAACCGCGTCGAAGCCCAGGGCGACCGCCCGGTCCAGCACGGCGGCAAACTTGATCTTCTCGTTGCAGCGCAGGCAGGGGTTGGGGGTGCGGCCGGCGGCATATTCCGCGACGAAGTCATCAACCACGTTGTCATGGAACTGCTCGGCCATATCCCACACATAGAACGGGATGCCGATGACATCGGCGGCACGCCGAGCGTCACGCGAATCCTCCAGCGTGCAGCAACCCCGCGCACCGGTCCGGTAGGTCTGAGGATTCCGCGCCAGCGCCAGATGCACCCCGGTCACATCGTGGCCGGCATCCCGAGCGCGCGCGGCAGCGACAGCGGAGTCGACCCCGCCGGACATTGCTGCAATCACTCGCACCCACCAAGCCTATCCGCCCCGGTCTTTCCCGCTACGGCAGCCTTCTTCCGGGCACGAGCACGGCCCGCTCCCGTAGGCGCACAAGCCCAGGAAGTGCCGTCCCGGCCTGATCACACCGCCATCCACCTCTTTCCGGTACGGAAAGCCTCGGCTCCCGTGGCACACAAGCCCGGGAAGTGCCGTCCCGGCCTGATCACGCCACCATCCGGGCTGAGAGCGGTAAATAGTGTTCAGCCGCTCTCGCCGCTCCTAGCGTCGCGTGATCGTGGATGCGCGATGCACGATCGAGCCGGAGTTTCCCCGTTCTCGCAGGTCACGCCTCTGCGAGAACGAGAGATCAGATAACGCGGCCAGCATCACGCGACACAAGAGACCGCCCAGCCTGGTCTGCTGGATCGCGGTGGAGACCTCTGCTTGTCCATCCAGCAGCAGAGTCGCGATACCTCGCTTGAGCGACAGCGCGGCGGCACGGTCCGCTCCACACCCGCACGCGACAACGTCGACCCCGGACCGGCGACCAGGCGAGGATCCCGTAGCCGCGTAGTCCGCTCCGCACCCGCACCCGCAACGTCGGCGGCCCTGGCAAGGATCCTGTAGCCGCGTAGTCCGCTCCGCACCCGCACCCGCACCCGCAACGTCGGCGGCCCGGCGAGGATCTTGTGGCCGCGCGGACGCTCGCCTTTCGCCGTCTCGGGATAGCTCGCGCCGCAGGGCATCCAACCTCCGCCCAGGTCACGCGGCACGCCGGCCAACCCGACCCAGCACTTCGCGGCGGCGCGCTGATCAGGCAAGACGCAAGGTCCACCGACCCCGGTCAACCGGTGGTTTGCAACGCCTCCCACCTGCAGCATCTCCCAGGCCGGCTCTCACGTCCCTTGAACTGGGCCGCAACGGACGCGGGAATGGCGGGCCCCGAGGGTGTTGCAACCACCGGTTGAGCTCGCCACCGCTACCCGATCGCCGCAAGGTCCTCGCCAGCCAACCGACCCTCCACCGATAGCGGTCGCGCCAGTCGGGAGCGGACCACACCCCTGCAAGATCCGGACGCGAACCGAGGACGCCCGCGATCTTGGAGACCTGCGGTGTGCTCGGCCCAGCTCATCAAGGTCGCGGCAGGTGGCGAAGATATGGGGGGTTGTGAGAGGTCAGATACCGGAGCTTGGGACGGAATGTTCACCCGGTGGTACGTGACCCCGGCATGTGGGAGCAGGGTCCGTGAGCTGGACGTCGTGCCCGCATGATGGACCGCCGCCTAGCCTCGCAGAGGAAACGGTTCCGATGACTCGCTTCATGGACGCTGCCACCGGGATCGGCTACCGACAGAACACACCGGACACTGGGGAACGAGGCCCCAGGCCGGCCGCTGCTACGAAGATCTCGACAGCAAACTCCAGCCAGTTCTTCGCGAACGCACCGACCCGGACAATCCACCTTGCCGCCGCTCCCAGCCCGGATGGTGGCGTGACCGGGTCGGGACGGCACTGCCTGGCCTGTGTGTCACGGGACTCGACGCTGTCCGTACCGGAAGACGACCGAAAGTAAATCTGCCTGCTTGGATTAGCGGGGGGTTTTCCAGGCGGTGGCTCGGCGGGCTCGCTCGACGGCACCCGGCAGGGCGGCCAGCAGCTCATCCACCTCCTTGGCCGTTGACGTGTGGCCGAGGGTGAAGCGCAGCGAGGACCTGGCGCGGTCGTTGTCGGCGCCCATCGCCAGCAGTACGTGGGACGGCTGCGCCACCCCGGCCGAGCAGGCCGAGCCGGTCGAGCACGCGATGCCCTGGGCGTCGAGGAGGAGCAGCAGCGCGTCACCCTCGCAGCCCGGGAACGAGAAATGCGCGTTGCCCGGCAGTCGCTCGGTGCCGTGGCCGTTGTAGACCGCGTCCGGGATCGCCGTGCGGATCCGGCGCACCAGGTCGTCGCGGAGGGTTGCGACCCGGTGGGCGTATTCTTCGCGGGTTTTGACCGCGGTCTCGACCGCCACCGCGAAGGCGACCACTCCCGGGGTGTCCAGGGTGCCCGAGCGCACGTCGCGCTCCTGGCCGCCGCCGTGCAGCAGCGGGGTCGCGGCGATGTCGCGGCCCAGCAGCAGCGCGCCGACCCCGATCGGGCCGCCCAGCTTGTGCCCGGTGACCGTGAGCGCCGCCACCCCGCTGGCCGCGAAGTCGACCGCGATCTGGCCCACCGCCTGCACCGCGTCGGTGTGCAGCGGGATGCCCGCCCGTGCCGCCAGCCGGGACAGCTCGTCGATCGGCTGGATCGTGCCCACCTCGTTGTTCGCCCACTGGGTGGTGATCACCGCGATCTCGTCGCCGTGCTCGGCCAGCAGCTTCGCGAGCGATTCGGGGTCGACCCGGCCGGTCTCGTCGACCGGCAGCCAGCTGACCTCGGCGCCCTCGTGGGTGGCGAGCCAGTCGACCGCGTCCAGGACCGCGTGGTGCTCGACCGCCGAGGCCACCACCCGGTTGCGGCGGCAGTCGGCGCCGCGGCGCTCCCAGTAGATGCCCTTGGTCGCGAGGTTGTCGCTTTCCGTTCCGCCGCTGGTGAAGATCACCTCGGAGGGCCGGGCGCCGAGCACGGCGGCGACGCGCTCGCGGGACTCCTCGACCAGCCGGCGGGCGCCGCGGCCGGCGGCATGCAGGGACGACGGATTGCCGACCTCGCGGGCGGCCGCGACGTAGGCGTCGAGCGCTTCGGCGAGCATCGGCGTGGTCGCCGCGTGATCCAGGTATGCCATCAACGTGAAGCTTATGCCTTGAGCCGTCAACCGAAACGGCCCGGCGGTGGGACCGCCGGGCCACTCGAGGGGAACATGTCCTACTTGCGCTTGCGGATCTCGTCGTCGGCCTGGGGTACGACCTTGAACAGGTCGCCCACCACGCCGAAGTCGGCGAGCTCGAAGATCGGCGCCTCGGGGTCCTTGTTGACCGCGACGATGGTCTTCGAGGTCTGCATGCCCGCCCGGTGCTGGATCGCGCCGGAGATGCCCAGGGCCACGTAGAGCTGCGGGGAGACCGTCTTGCCGGTCTGGCCCACCTGGAACTGGTGCGGGTAGTAGCCGGAGTCGACCGCCGCGCGGGAGGCACCCACGGCGGCGCCGAGCAGGTCGGCCATCTCCTCGACCAGCTTGAAGTTGTCGGCGTTGCCGACGCCGCGGCCACCGGAGACGACGATCGAGGCCTCGCTGAGCTCGGGGCGCGAGCCCTTCTGCTCGGCGACCCGCTCGACGACCCTGGTCAGCTTGTCGGCGTCGGACGCGACGACCGTGAGCTGCTCCACCGACGGGGTGGCCGGCTGCGGCACCGGGGTGACCGAGTTCGGGCGGATGGTGATGATCGGCACACCCTTGGTGACCTTGGACTTGACGATCGTCGAGCCGGCGAAGACGACCTGGGTCGCGGTGCCGTCGGCGGCCACCTCGACCGCGTCGACCAGCAGGCCGTTCTCCAGCTTGACGGCGAGCCGGCCGGCGATCTCCTTGCCCTCCTGGGTGGAGCCCAGCAGCACCGCGCCCGGCTGGACCCGCTTGACCAGCTCGGCCACCACGGTCGCCTTCGGCGCCACCAGATAATTCTCCACGTCATCGCCGGACGCGGTGTAGATCTTCTCGGCGCCGAACTCGGCGAGCTTGCCGGTGTCGACGTTCCCGAACACCACCGCCGACACCGACCCGAGCCCGCGGGCGATGGTCAGCATCTCGAGCGTGACCTTCTTGACGCCGGAAGCCTCCGAGGCCTCGACGACGACCAGCACTTCAGCCATGGTGGGAGCCCCTTCTCAGACGAACTTCTCGGCGGCGAGGTATGCGACGAGCTGTTCGCCGCCGGTACCCTCATCAGTGATCTTGGTGCCGGACGAGCGCGGCGGCCGCTTCGCGAACTCGACCACCGCGGAGGTGGCGCCCGCGGTGCCGACCTCGTCGGCGGAGATGCCCAGGTCGGCGAGCGACAGGCTCTGCACCGGCTTCTTCTTGGCGGCCATGATGCCCTTGAAGGACGGGTATCGCGGCTCGTTGATGGTGTCCCAGACGCTGACGACGGCCGGCGTGGCCGCGGTGACGACCTCGTAGCCCTCGTCGGTCTGCCGCTCGGCGGTCAGCTGGCTGCCGTCGACGGTGAGCTTGCGGGCGCCGGTCAGCGCCGCGACGCCCAGGCGCTCGGCGAGCATGTGCGGCATGACCTGCACGCGGCCGTCGGTCGACTCGGCGCCGCAGAGCACCAGGTCGGCGTTGAGAGTGCCGAGGGCGGCCGCCAGGACCTTGGAGGTCGCGACGGCGCAGGAGCCGTGCAGGGCGTCGTCCTGCACGTGGACGGCCTTGTCGGGCCCCATGGACAGCGCCTTGCGGATCGACTCGGCGGCGCGCTCGGGGCCCATCGTCAGGACGGTCACCTCGCCACCGTGCGCTTCCTTGATCTTCAGCGCCTCCTCGATGGCGTATTCGTCCATCTCGTTGATGACGTTGTTCGCCGAGGACCGCTCGACGGTGTTGTCGCCCGCGCTCAGGGTGCGCTCAGCACCGGAATCGGGCACCTGCTTGACCAGTACGACGATGTTCATCGCGCTTCGACGACCCTCCTGTTTGTGGACGCACGCCTGCAGCCGGAGCTGCTGTCCCCCCGGCCGATGTTACCCGTCGGTAGCTTACGGGTCTCCACCACCGAGAGTGACTCACCTCACCCGAATTGATCAGCCGATCGCTACAGTCGGTTCAAGGGGGTGTTACGACATGTCCGGCCAATCCGCTCCTGTAACCCACGGGCCACCCCCGGCCCCGACCCATCTTCTCCCACCGCACCGGCCGACCAAGCCGGAGGGAGCCTGGTGCAGCTGCGGCCGGCCCCGCGAGTCCTGCGTGAGTGACCAGATCCGCAGGTTGTGGACCGCCGGAACGAATGTTCACCCGGCTGGTCGATAATCGGCGCGTGCTCGGCCAGTGGTTCAACCCGCAGAAGACCCCGGTGGTCGGCGACAAGCCCGACTACCGGTTCTCGCTGGCCAACGAGCGCACCTTCCTGGCCTGGATCCGCACCGCGCTGGCGCTGCTGGCCGGCGGGCTCGCCTGCGCGCAGTTCCTGCCGCCGCTGCCGATCGCGCACCTGCGCGAGGGCATCGCCATCGCGTTGCTGCTGCTCGGCGGGGTGGTCGCGCTGCGGGCGGTGGACCACTGGGCGCGCACGGAGCGGGCCATGCGGCTCGGCACCGACCTGCCCAAGTCGCGGTTCCCCGCGATCCTGGCCCTGGTGGTGGCGGTCGGCGCGGTGCTGCTGGTCGTCGCCGTCGTGATCAAAGCGGTCGCGTGACCCCCGACCCCGGGGCGTCCGCGGAACGCACCCGGCTGGCGTGGCGGCGCACCGGCCTGTCGGCCACCGCGGTGGCGCTGCTGGCGGCCCGGCCGGCCTTCACACCCGGCGCCGGGACGGGGACCCACCTGGCCGCGGCCGCCGCCATGGCCGGCTGGGCGGTGCTGGTCGGCCTCGGATACCGCCGGGCCCGAGGCCTCGACGCCGATCCGCCGCAGCCCGGGCAGCGCACTATCACCGCCTATGCGGCGATCACGGTGACCTTCGCGATTCTCGGTACGGTGCTTGTCACGCTCTGAGCGTCGCCGTTACCCGTGCGGCGCGTCATTATTGCCTCATGGTCCGGCTGTTCGTCTTCCTCGCTGCGGTGCAGCTCTTCCTTCTGGTGCTCGCGCTCATCAGCGCGTTGTCGGCCCCCCGGGTCCGCAACATGCCGCGAGTGCTCTGGGTGCTCGTCATCCTGCTGATCCCCCTACTCGGCCCGCTCGCCTACTTCCTCTCGGGACGACCGAAAGCGCCACCTCGGGAGCACGGCCCGGTGCTGCGAAGCAAACCGCGGCCGGCCGCCCCGGACGACGATCCGGACTTCCTGCGCTCGATGGACACCGAGCAGTCCCGGCGCGACCGGGAGCTGCTCGCCCAGTGGGAGCGTGATCTGGAGAAGAACGACGAGTGAGGGTGCCTCAAGCCAGGTTGGACGACCTCGGGTAGGCGTCCGCCGGGTCGGTCAGCACGTTGACCAGATACGGCACGCCCGCGTCGAACGCGCGCCCCAGCGCCGGGCCCAGGTCGGCCGACTTCTCCACCGTCTCGCCGGCCCCGCCCAGCGCCTTGACGACGTGGTCGTAGTGCAGGCCGGGCTGCAGGTCGGCGGCGACGTCGTAGCCGTACATGGCCTGCATGGGGTGCTTCTCCAGGCCCCAGATGCCGTTGTTGCCGACCACGATCACGACCGGCAGCCCCTGCCGGACCAGCGACTCGGCGTCCATCAGCGAGAAGCCGGCGGCGCCGTCGCCCATGAGCACACAGATCTGCCGGTCGGGGTAGGTGACCCTGGCACCCATCGCGTAGCCCATGCCGGTGCCGAGGCAGCCGTACGGGCCCGGGTCGAGCCAGGTGCCGGGCTGGGCGGGCTCCAGGTAGCGGCCCGCGTACGAGACGAAGTCGCCGCCGTCGCCGATGGTGACCGCGTCGGGAGCCAGCACCTTGCGCAGCTCGCCGTAGATCCGGGCGGGCTTGATCGGGTCGCTCTCGGCGGCCATCGCCTCGGCGTCGCGGGCCTTGCCGGCGTCCTCGGCGGCACGCAGGCCCTCGATCCACTCGCCGTGGTCCGCGCGCTTGCCGCTGTGCTCGGCCAGCGCGGCGAGGATGAGCCGCAGGTCACCGGCGGGCGAGACGGCCGTCGCCACGTGCCCGGCGCGCTGGCTGGGCGCGTCGACGATGTGGACGACCTGCGCGGCGCCGAACTCGCCGAAGCCGAGCCGGAAGTCGAGCGGGGTGCCGATGACGGCCACCACGTCCGCCTCGTTCAGGGCCGGGCGCCGGGCCTTGGCGAAGGCGAGCGGGTGACCGGGCGGCAGCGCGCCCCGGCCCATGCCATTGGTGAAGACCGGGATCTGCAGCGCCTCGGCGGCGGCGCGCAGCTCGGCGATCGCGTCGCCGCCCCACACGTCGGAGCCGGCGATGATCACCGGACGCTCGGCGGTCGCCAGCAGGGCGGCGGCGCGCGTGACCTCGTCGGGGTCGGGCTGGATGACCGGGATCCCGGGCACGCCGGGCGCGGCGGCGTCCTCGCTGGAGAAGAGCACCTCGAGCGGCAGGTCGAGGAAGGCCGGGCCGCGGTGGGCGGTCAGCGCGGCGGTCAGCGCCTTCGCCACCTCGCCGGGGATCTCCTCGGTGCCGGTGACGGTCGCGGCGTACTTGGTGACCGGGGTGACCAGCGGGATGTGGTCGATCTCCTGCAGGCTGCCGGAGCCCCAGCGGAAGGCGGGCGCCCTGCCGCCCAGCACCAGCACCGGCGAGGCGTTGAAGAACGCACTGGTCAGGCCGGAGATGCCGTTCGTTACGCCGGGGCCGGCGGTGAGCACGGCGAGGCCGGGACGGCGCTGCAGCTTGGCGACGGCCTCGGCGGCGAAGACGGCGGACTGCTCGTGCCGTACGTCGTAGATCGGGAAGCCCGCCTTGTGCGCGGCGTCGTACAGCGGGAAGACGTGGCCGCCGGAGAGGGTGAACATCTCCGTCACCCCGTACGCCCGCAGCGCCGCCAGCGCCAATTCCCCGCCGTGGCCCTCGATCATTTCCGCCATGCCAGCTCCCGCCGCTCGGTCTTCGCCCGCAGGCTACCGGGCCGACGGGAAAAGGTGAATCAAACTCGCTCTAGGAGGCGCCGCAGGTCGTCCAGGATGAAGCCGGCCGCTTCCTCCACCGACACGCCCGCGCTGACGCCGTACGCCGCCACCATCGCCGCCAGCGGGACCGTGACCAGCACCAGCACGCTCAGGAACACCTGGAAGAAGCGCAGCGCCCCGCCGGTGCGCCGACGCCTTGGCGCCGCGGGCTGCCGCGGCGCCGCGGTCTTCCGTGGCGCCTGGGACTGGGTGGTTTGCCCGGGCCGGGTGCCGGCGGCGGGCCGCGCCGGCGGCGACACCGGCCGCGAGATCACCGAGCCGGAGGCCGACCTCGCCCCGGACTGGGACATCGGCCGGGTGGCCGACGGCGACACCGGCCGGGACGTGGTCTCGGGTCGTCGCACCGGCTGAGTCGCCGCGGCGGCCGCCGCCGAACGGGTCGGCGGCGGGGGCGTCTTCGGAAGCGCGTGCAGATCCCACGAGGGGTCCGAGGCGACGGTTTGTTCCGGGTCGGGCACCCAGTGCTGCTGGGCGTGCGGCCAGGGGTCGACGGCCGGCGGCGGCAGCAGTTGGTCCCGCGAGGACGGCACGGTCTCCATGTCATCGGCCGACATCCGCGGCGCCGAAGCCGCGGCGGGGGACGCGGCCGGCGACGTCGGAGACGCGGCGGTGGACAGCGGTGGAGCGGAGGCCGGCGCGGAAGGCGTGGATGGCCGCGCCGGCGGCGGCTGCGTCTGCCGGGAGAGCAGCCACATCTCGGACGTGGGGCCCGGCGCGGCCGGCTCCGAGGCGAGCAGGGCCGCGTCCGCCAGGATGCTGCCCTCGGCGACCACCAGCTCGGGCTGCTCGATCACCACCGGCGCCTCGCCGAGCGCGCGGTGCAGCAGCGTCGCCACCAGCGGGATCCGGCTCGCGCCGCCGACCAGGAACACCCCGGCCAGCCGCCCGTCCGCAAGGTCGGCCCAGCGCAGCAGGTCGCGGGTCACCTGCACGGTCTGGTCGAGCACCGGCCGGGCCAGTTCCTCCAGCTCGTCGCGGGTGACGTGCAGCTCCAGGTCGAGCAGCGGCACCACCACGTCGGCGGACTGCAGCCGGGAGAGCCGTTCCTTGGCGATCCGGACGTCGTCCCAGAGCTGCCGCTTGGCGCGCCGGTCCTCCAGCGTCCCGGGCTCGGTCAGCCGTTGCCAGATCGCGGCGTCCCGCTCGGCGCAGAATTTGCCGATGTGTTCGACGAGCGCGGCGTCGATGTCCAGCCCGCCGAGATCGTCCCGGCCGTCCACGGCCAGCACCTCGAAACCCTCCGCCGTACGGGCCACCACGCTCACGTCGAAGGTGCCGGCGCCGAAGTCGTGCACCACGAGGACCGAGCCGATCGGCACGTCGCGCCCCAGCACCTCGGCGAAGTAGGTGGCGGCGGCGACCGGCTCGGCAACCAGCCGGGCGCGGCTCAGCCCGGCCCGGGCGGCGGCCTCGGCCAGCAGGCCGCGGCGGGTGGCGCCCCAGGTGGCCGGGCAGGTGAGGGTCAGCTCGGGGCGGACCGGCCCCACGGTCCGGTGCCACTCGTCGGCGACCCGGACCAGCACCGCGGCGATCATGTCGACGACCGGGAACTCCTCGTCGCCGAGCAGCACCAGCCCGTCGTCGATGCGGCGCTTCGGGTTGGGCTCGAAGCGACCCGGGTCGCGCCGGGCGCTGTGCACCGCGTCGCGGCCCGCGATCAGATGTCCTCCGGCCTCGGCATAGACGGCCGAGGGCAGCAGCGGCGAGCCGTCGACGAGGATCGGCCGGGCCCGCCCGTCGGGCCAGCGGGCGACCGCGACGGTGTTCGAGGTGCCGAAGTCGACGCCGAGCGAGTGCCGACCCTGGTCGATGGACATGCGCGTCAGTGTAGGCGCAGCCACGAAGCTGATGATCTCGCTAGACGACCCGCCAGCGCAGGTCGCCGCGGCGGTCGCGCTCGCACCGCACGGCCTTGCCTGCGGCGGTCTCGCCGAGCGCACCCTCGTCGTCGCAGCGCTCCCGCTCGACCGCCGGGATGGGCGCGTCGTCCTCGGGCGCCGCGGGCGACGGCGGGATCAGCGCGAGATCCGACGGCGAGGTGGCCGGCGCCGGCGCCGGCGAAACCGAAGCGGTGCGGGACGGGCCGACCGTCCGGGTGGCGGAATTCCGCACGGCCACCGAGGCCTGCGGCGAGGTCGGCAATTCGATCCGGCCGTAGCGCGTGGTGCCGGGTTCCGGGCGGCCGGCCGGCGCGTCGACCGGCGGCGTGCCGGCGCTCGGCACCACCGGCGGCGGCCCGGCGAGCTGCGGCTCCGGGGCCTGAGCAGCGGGCGCCGACGTGCTCCTGTCGCTGAATGTGACGATTCCGATGACCCCACAGAGCAGCGCCTGACCGGTCACCAGCGCCACCGCGATGCCCACGGTGCGCCGGACCGAGGTCACGCGCACACCGGGCACCGTCACAGAGGGGAACTTTATGGCAACAGATCGATATACGCGAGATCCCCAGCAGCGTTTTCTCGGCTCAGCGGCCCGTGAACTTGGGTTTGCGCTTCTCCACGAACGCCGTGGTGCCCTCGACCCGGTCGTCGGTGGCGAACAAGCCCGCGAAGAGCTGGCTCTCCCAAGCCAGACCCGAGGCCAGGTCGGTGCTCAGGCCGCCGTCGATCGCCAGCTTCGCGGCCCGCAGGGCCAGGGCAGGACCATTCAGGTACGGCCGGAGCAGCTCGACCGCGCTCGCGTACACGTCGGCGGCCGGCACCACCCGGTCGGCGAGCCCGATCCGCAGGGCCTCCTCGGCGTCCACCATCCGGCCGGAGAACACCAGGTCCTTGGCCTTCGCGGGGCCGATCAGCCGGGCCAGCCGCTGAGTGCCGCCGGCTCCCGGGATGAGCCCGAGCCTGATCTCGGGCTGGCCAAGCTTGGCGTCGTCGGCGACGACCCGCCAGTCACAGGCCAGCGCCAGCTCGCAGCCGCCGCCGAGGGCGTAACCGGTCACCGCGGCGACGACCGGCTTCGGGATCTTCGCCACCGTGTCGAACGCGCTGGACAGGGCGCCCGCGCGAACGGTCATCTCCTGGAACGTCGTGGTGGTGAACTCGGTGATGTCGGCACCGGCGGCGAACACCTTCTCCCCGCCGTACACGATCACCGCCCGGATCTGCGGGTCGTCGGCCGCCGCCTGCGCGGCCTCCCGCAGCTCCTCCTGAACCTGCGTGTTCAGCGGGTTCATCGGTGGCCGGTCGAGCCGGATCGTGCCGATGCCGTCGCTCGTCTCGAGTCGTACGAACTCACCCACGCGCATGCCTCCCTAGCGATCGTTCAGTCTCCGACAGCGTAAGGCCCGGACGGTGCGGGTAAGTATCATGGTGAGGCCAGGGGAGGGGCGATGATCACCTACTACCGCGACCCGGACGTGCTGGTCACGTCAACCGGGGTACGGATGGGCGGACGCGAGTACCGCCTGACCGACTTCGCCCAGGTCTGGCACCGCCAGGGCCGCCGCAAGTGGAGCGCGGTCGCGGGCCGCGGCGCCCTCGGCCTAGCCATGATCATCCCGGTCCTCGTCGGCGCGCTCGGCGTCCTGGTGGCCCTGGTCATCGACGCCTCGACCGCCACCACCATCGCGCTGGCCGGCGGCGGCATCCTGATCGGCCTCGCCGCGGCGCCGCTGGCCGACGTCCTGCTGGAGTTCGTCGACCGCTCATACGACAAGGGCAGCCGCCGGCGGGAGATCTGGGCCCGGGTCCGCGGCGCCGAGGTGCTCCTGCTGGACACCGACAACGCGCAACGCTTCGGCCAGATCTACCGGGCCCTGCAGCGCGCGCTCGACCACGACCCGGTCCCCCGCCCGTGACAAACCCCTCGAAGGGCGCGCTGTCGCTCGCCGGCCTGCTCGCGGCCTCCGGTGTGCTGCACTTCGTGGCCCCGAAGCCGTACGACGCCATCGTGCCGCGCTCGCTGCCCGGCGCCCCGCGCACCTGGACGCTGCTCAGCGGCGCCGCCGAGCTGGCCGTCGCCGCGGCCGTCGCCAATCCCGGCACCCGCCGGCTGGGCGGGCTCGCCGCCGCCGGCCTGTTCGCCGCCGTCTTCCCCGCGAACGTCCAGATGGCGGCCGACTGGCGGCACGCCTCGCCGACCCGCCGGGCGATCGCCTACGGGCGGTTGCCGTTGCAGATCCCGCTGGTGCTCTGGGGCCTGCACGTGGCCCGCCGCCCTCGACGTGGTTAGCACGTCTGGGCGTAGTCAGTACGTCTGGGCGTAGAGGGCGTCGATCTCGGCGCGGCTGGGCAGAGCGTTGCTGGCGCCCACCTGGCGCACGCACGCCGCCCCTGCCGCGTTCGCCCAGCGGACCGCCTCCACCAGGTCGCGGCCCTCGCCCCAGGCGACCGCCAGCGCGCCGGTGAAGGCGTCACCGGCCGCCGTCGTGTCCGCCACGTCGACCCGGCAGGCCGGGATGCTCTCGTCGCGGCCGTCCCGGTCGGCATACCGGGAGCCGGCGCCGCCCAGCGTCAGCACGACCCGGGGCACCAGCGCCAGCAGCGCGGGCACGTCCGGCGCCGCCGACCCGGTGATCGCGGTCGCCTCGCCCTCGTTGACCACCAGCAGGTCCACCACTTCCAGCAGCTCCGGCGGCAGCGCCCGCGCCGGAGCCGCGTTCAGGATCACCCGGGTGCCGCCGGCCCGCGCCGCCTGCGCCGCCGCGATCACGGTGTCCGTCGGGATCTCCTGCTGGCACACCAGCACGTCGCTGTCGGCGATCACCGCCGTCTCGGCCGCGCTCAGTCCCGCGAACGAGCTGTTCGCGCCAGGGCTCACGATGATCGAATTCTCGCCCGCGCGGTCCACCATGATGACCGCGACTCCGGAGGCGCCGTAGCTGGTCCGGAGGTTGTCGGTGTCCACGCCGGAGGCATTGAGCCGGGCCTTGATGGTCACTCCGAACGCGTCGGAGCCGATCGCGCCGAGCATCGTGCACACGCCGCCCGCGCGGGCGGCGGCGATGGCCTGGTTGGCGCCCTTGCCGCCGGGCGTCATGACGAAGTCGTCGCCGAGCACCGTCTCGCCCGGCAGCGGCAGCCGGGCGGCGAGCCCGACGAGGTCCATGTTGGCGCTGCCGGCGACGACGATGCGCGGCGAGGTGTCAGCCATCGGGTGCCTCAGGCCGCCCTGGCCGTGTACCGGTCGCCGGAGCGCTGGACCTGCAGCGGCAGGCCGAACGTCTTGGACAGGTTGTCGGCCGTCAGCGTCTCGCCGAGCAGGCCCGCCGCCACGACCGTGCCCTCGCGCAGCAGCATGGCGTGGGTGAAGCCGGGCGGGATCTCCTCGACGTGGTGGGTGACCAGCACTATCGCCGGGGCGTCCGGATCCTCGGCCAGTTCGGTCAGCCGTCCGATCAGGTCCTCCCGGCCGCCCAGGTCGAGCCCGGCGGTGGGCTCGTCGAGCAGCATCAGCTCGGGGTCGGTCATCAGCGCGCGGGCGATCTGGGTGCGCTTGCGCTCGCCCTCGGAGAGGGTGCCGAACTCGCGCTCGACCAGCGTGCCCATGCCCAGCTGCTCCAGCAGGGCGCGGGCCCGCCCCTCGTCCTGCGGGCCGTAGCTCTCCCGCCAGCGGCCGACGACGGACCAGGCCGCGGTGACCACGACGTCGAGCACGCGCTCGGTGGGCGGCACCTGGTCGGCGAGCTGACCGGTGGTGATGCCGATCCGGGTGCGCAGCTCGGTCACGTCCGTGCGCCCCAGCCGCTCGCCGAGGATCCAGGCGGTGCCGCGGGACGGGTGCAGCCGGCCCGACGCGAGATTGAGCAGCGTCGTCTTGCCGGCGCCGTTGGGGCCCAGGACGACCCATCGCTCGTCCAGCTCGACCTGCCAGGAGAGCCCGCGCAGCAGATAGCTGCTGCCGCGGATGACGCTCACCCGGTCGAAGGAGATGACGGTGTCGTCGTCAGGTGGGGTGGGGATCGCAGTCGCTGCCTCGAGCACGCATCCATCCAACCATGCAGGACCCTCGGCCCCCGACGCCGTGCCCGGCTATCCCGTCGTTGATCCGAAGACTTCGTCGCGGACCGAGTCGAGCGCCGACAGCAGTGCCCCGTTGAGGATCGGCTCGACGGCCACCTCGCTGATCACGACCTTCGGCGCGACCAGCGTGATCGCGGCGACCTCGCTCTCGACCCGCTCGGCCAGGGCCGTGCCGCCGGCCTGGCTGACCTCGCCGGCGAGCACCACCAGCGGCGGATCCAGGACGACACAGGTGGCCGCGACGCCCAGGGCCAGCCGGGCGCCCAGCTCGTCGAGCAGGGGCTCGCCCGCCGCACCGGCGGCGACGGCGGCGCGCACCACGTCGGCGGACTCGTTGCCGCGGAAGCCGTACTTCTTGCCGAGGGCCTTGGCCGCGTCGGACGCGACCAGGGTCTGGAAGGCGCCCTTGGCGCCGCGCTTGGTCGCGTTGCGGGGGATCTCGCCGCCGCCGACCGGCAGGTAGCCGATCTCACCGGCCGCGCCGGTGCTGCCGTGGTGCAGCCGGCCGCCGATCACCGTGGCGAGGCCGACGCCGCGGCCGACCCAGATCAGCACGAAGTCGTCGACGCCCCGGGCCGCGCCGACGTGCTGCTCGGCGATGGCGACGAGGTTGACGTCGTTGCCGAAGACCACCGGCGTGCTCAGGTCCTTGCGCAGCTCGGCGAGCAGGCCGCGGTGCCAGCGGGGCAGGTCGAAGGCGAACGAGACCTCGCTGGTCTGCGGGTCGACCAGGCCGGGTGTGCCCAGCACCACCCGGCGCACGGAGGCCATGTCGGTGCCGCCGCGACTGGCTGCCTGCACGACCGCGCTGTGCACGGCGCGCACCGGATCGTCACTGTCCTGGGTCGACTGTTCGCTGCGGCCGACCACCTCGCCGGTGATGTCCGCGCAGGCGGCGATCACCCTGTCCGGCAGCACCTCGACGCCGATGACGTGGGCGCTGCCGGGAGCGACGGCGTACAGCTGCGCGTTGGGCCCACGGCCGCCGGCCTGCTCACCGACGCGGCGCACCAGGCCCCGCTCCTCGAGCCGCTCGACCAGCTGGGAGGCGGTCACCTTGCTCAGACCGGTCATCTCGCCGAGCTGCGCGCGGGTCAGCGGGCCCCTAGCGAGCAGCAGCTCGAGCGCGGCACGGTCGTTGAGTGCACGCAGCAGTCGAGGTGTACCCGGCAGGCGGGTGGCAGCCATAACGACGTCCCTTTAGTATTTAGGATTGTTTCCTAATGCGGTTCACCGACGCGGATCATGTAGCCGCAGCGTAACGGGCAGCGCGCAGACTGGTTGCGTCGCGTGTCCGATAGACATCTGACGATCATGCAGCCCACCCGGCTGGAAAACCAGATCCGAACCGAGGAAGAAAACCATGGCGATCGACCCAGGGCTCCGCCGCCTGGCCCTGCGCACCCTGCTCGCGGCCTTCGCGGGCCCGACCGCACCGGATTGGGCGACCCGGCTGCTGGCCGACGGCCTCGCCGGGCACACCCTCTTCGGGACCAACATCGCGGAGCCGGCCCAGGTGGGCCTGCTGACGGCCACGCTGCGCGCGGTACGGCGGGACGTCCTGATCGCGATCGACGAGGAGGGTGGCGACGTCACCCGGCTGGCGCACCGGACCGGGAGCCCGTACCCGGGTAACGCCGCCCTCGGCGCGATCGACGACCCCGACCTCACCCGCACGGTGTACGCGGCCATCGGCGCCGACCTGGTCACCGCCGGCATCAACCTCGACCTGGCGCCGACGGTCGACGTGAACACCGCCACCGACAACCCGGTCATCGGCACCCGCTCGTTCGGCGCGGAGCCACTGCGGGTGTCCCGGCACGCCGCCGCCGCGATCGAGGGCCTGCAGTCCACCGGCATCGCCGCCTGCGCGAAGCACTTCCCGGGCCACGGCGCCACGCTGACCGATTCGCATCTCGAACTGCCCACGGTCGCCGCCACGCCGGCCCTGTTGCGCGAGCGCGACCTGCCACCGTTCGCGGCGGCGATAGCGGCCGGGACGCAGGCGATCATGAGCGCGCACATCCGGGTGCCCGCCCTAACCGGCGCCGGCCCGGCCACCTTCAGCCGCGCCGCGCTGACCGACCTGCTCCGCGGCGAGTACGACTTCCGGGGCACGGTCATCACCGACGCCCTGGAGATGAAGGGAGCCACGCTGGCGGCGGGCGGCATCGGCGAGGCCGCGGTGCTGGCCCTCGCGGCCGGCGCCGACCTGCTCTGCATCGGCGCGCGGGTGAGCCTCGACCTGGTCGAACTGGTCGCGGCGGAGATCGTCGCGGGGGTGGGCGACGGCCGGCTGACGCGGAGCCGGCTGGAGGAGGCCGCGGAGCGCACGGCGGCGCTGGCCGCGTGGACGCAGCGCCCGGTGACGCCGGTGCGGCACGATGCCGCGCTGGGCTACGCGGCGGCCCGCCGGGCGGTACGGGTCGAGGGCTCCCTGGCGGAGGTCACCGGTCCGCTGGTCATCCAGCTGGAGTCGGGTCACTCGATCGCCGAGGGCCGGGTGCCGTGGGGCCTGAAGCCGCATCTGAACGGGACCGAGCAGGTGTCGGTCGTGGCCGCCGACGCGTCGGCCGAGGCGCTGGCCGAACGGGCGGGGTCCCGGCCGATCGTGGTCGTCGGGCGGCACACCCATCGGGCCGAGGCGAACAGGGCGCTCATCGAGGCGCTGGCCGCGCGCCACACCGTCGCGGTGGTGGAGATGGGCTGGCCGGCGAGCTGGCGGCCGGCGGGGGCGCGAGCCTTCGTCACCACGTACGGCGCCAGCCACGCCAACGGCCGCGCCGCGGCCGAAGCCCTGGGGCTGTGCTCCTAATCTCCTTGAACATGTTCAAGTAACGTCCTACGCTAAGCCGGACACCAGTTGAACACGTTCAAGAAAGGTGGAGGACCGTGGACCACAAGGTCTGGATGTACCTCGTCTACCTGGTCGTCAGCGTCGCGCTGACGATCTGGGTGGCGACCACGCTGTCCCGCAACGGGCTGGTCTTCCTGGAGGACGTCTTCGCCGACAGCCGCCTGGCCCGAGCGGTGAACCAGCTGCTGGTGATGGGCTTCTACCTGCTCAACCTCGGCTACGTCGCGGTGGCCATGCGGTCCAGCGCCAGCGTGTCCGACGCGGCCCGGGCGCTGGAGACGCTGTCCTACAAGATCGGGTTCGTGCTCCTCGTGCTCGGCGTGCTGCACGTGTGCAACGTCTTCTTCCTCGGGCGATACCGGCGCGGGCGGCTGCGCCAGCAGCAGGGGATGCCGCCGCTGCCGCCCGCGGGCCGGCTGCCGATGCACCCGCAGCAAGGCGGGCCGGGCCGTCCCGGCGGACCCGGCGGACCCGGCGGACCTGGTGGACCTGGTGGACCCGGTGGACCCGGCGGACCCGCCATGGGTGCCCCTGGCATGGCCGGACCCGGCACGGCCGGGCCTGGGATGGCCGGGCCTGGGATGGCCGGGCCTGGGATGGCCGGGCCTGGGATGGCCGGGCCCGGGCCCGTTCCGCCGCCGACGCCGGCATGACGGGGAGCATCGATCCGGCCGGTCACGGGGCCGGCCGGGTCGGGTTCTTCACGGTGCTCTACGACGAGGGCTGCCCGGTCTGCCGCGCCGCGCATCGCTGGCTCGCCGGCCGCGCTCAGCTCGTACCGTTGCAGTTCGTGCCCGCCGGGTCGGCGGAGGCCCGGATGCGCTTCCCCGGGCTGGACCATGCCGCGACGCTGCGGGACCTGACCGTGATCACCGACGGCGGCCTCGTGTACGTCTCGGACGGGGCCTGGCTGGCCTGCTTGTGGGCGCTGGCGGACTACCGCGGGATGGCCGAGCGGCTCAGCTCGCCGCGGCTGCTGCCCACGGCGCGGCGCTTCATCGCGGCGGCCGCTGCCGTCCGGCAGTCGACGCGATCGGACGACTACGGTGACGTGTGTGACGACCAGTGCCGCTGACCCCACCGCCGAAGAGCCCGGTGCCGGCCCTCCGGCTTCGGCGCCCGGGGCCGGGAGAAAGACTCCGGCCACCGCCGACAGCAAGGGCGACGGCGGCGAGGAGAAGCCGCGGCGGGCGCGGGGCGAGCAGACCCGCCAGCTGATCCTGGAGACGGCGTTGCGGCTGTTCCGGGAGCGGGGTTACACCGAGACCACCATGCGGGCCATCGCCAAGGAGGCCGGGGTGGCGGTCGGCAACGCCTACTACTACTTCGACTCCAAGGAACACCTGATCCAGGGGTTCTACGACCGCGTGCAGGGCGCGCACCGGGCCGCGGCCGAGGTCGTGTTCGCGAACGACAAGGACTTCGCCGCCCGGCTGCGGGGCGTGCTGCACGCCGGAATCGACGTCAACCAGCCCTACCACTCGTTCGCCGCCACGTTCTTCAAGACCGCCGCCGAGCCGTCGTCTCCGCTGAGCCCCTTCTCCCGGGAGTCCTCGCCCGCCCGGGAAGCAGCCATCGCCATCTTCCGGGACGTGGTCGACGGCTCCACCGCGAAGCTCGATCCCGAGCTGCGGGCGGAGCTGCCGGAACTGCTCTGGCTCGGCTGGATGGGCGTGGTGCTGTTCTGGGTCTACGACCGCTCCCCCGACCAGCGCCGGACCCGGCGCCTGATCGACGGAGCCGTGCCACTGGTGGACCGGCTGGTCGGGCTCTCCCGGCTCCGCGTGCTGCGGCCCGCCCTGCGGCAGATCCTGGCGCTGCTCGACACCATCCGCCGGGACGACTGATGACGCTGTGTTAGATAGTGGACCACTACTCCTAGTTACTGAAAGCGGCGATTCGCGACCCGATGTGCGGCTATAGCCGGATCTGTCGCCCGAGAGAGGCCGCCCGAACGGTCAATTCGCATACGGAGCGCTTCCCTGGCGCCTTCGTCGCCACGTAGCGTTACTTCTGCAGGTGGATCTGGGGATGTCGCAGGGCTTCGAACCTCGGGACCGGTTCGAAATCCCTGCGGCACGGATGTGGGCCGGGCGCCCCGATGATTTCGGGAGCAATCATCGGGCATGGCGCCCGGCTCACACTGCCGATGGCCGGAAGCGGCGCAACCGCAGGCTGTTCGCCACCACGAAGATCGAACTGAACGCCATCGCGGCGCCCGCGATCATCGGGTTGAGCAGGCCCGCCGCGGCCAGCGGCAGCCCTGCCACGTTGTAGGCGAACGCCCAGAACAGGTTGCCCCGGATGATGGTCACGGTGCGCCGCGCGAGCCGCACGGCGTCCACGGCCGCGGTCAGGTCGTCCCGCATCAGCGTCAGATCGGACGCCTCGATCGCCACGTCAGCGCCCGCGCCCATCGCCACGCCCAGGTCGGCCTGGGCCAGCGCCGCCGCGTCGTTCACCCCGTCGCCGACCATCGCCACGGACCTGCCGCGCGCCTGCAACTGCTTGACCGCGTCGACCTTGCCCGCCGGCAGCACTCCGGCGATCACCTCGGTGATCCCGACCTGGGCCCCGACCGCCTCGGCCACCGCGGGCGCGTCGCCCGTGACCAGCACCGGCTCCAGCCCCAGGGCACGCAGGGCGCGGACGGCGGCAGCGCTCGTCGGGCGCACCGCATCGGCCAGGGCCAGCCGCCCCCGGACCACGCCGCCGACCCGGACCGCGACCCAGGTCTGCGCCGTGTCGCCCGTGCCGCGGGCGACCTCCACCTCGGCACCCTCCACGATGCCGCGCACGCCGACGCCGGCCGTGGCCCGGAAGTCGGTGACCGCGGGCAGCGGGCCGTGACCGGCGGCGGCTCGCGCTATCGCCCGGCCCAGCGGATGCTCGGAGGCCGCCTCGACCGCGCCCGCCAGCCGCAACAGCTCATCGGCGTCCTGGCCGGGCTCCGGCACGACGGCCGAGACGGTCATCACGCCGGTGGTCACCGTGCCGGTCTTGTCCAGCACGATCGTGTCGACCCGCCGGGTGGACTCGAGCGCCTGCACACCCCGGATCAGGATGCCCAACTGCGCGCCCCGGCCCGTGCCGACCAGCAGAGCGGTCGGCGTGGCCAGGCCGAGGGCGCAGGGACAGGCGATGATCAACACTGCCACCGCCGCTGTGAAGGCGGCGGTGCTCCCCTGCCCGGCGCCGAGCCAGTAGCCCAGCGTCGCGGCCGCGAGGGCGATCACCACGGGCACGAAGACGCCGGAGATCCGGTCGGCGAGACGCTGCACCGCTGCCTTGCCGTCCTGCGCCTCCTCGACCAGGCGGGCCATCTGCGCGAGTTGGGTGTCGGCGCCGACCCGGGTAGCGCGCACGACAAGACGGCCGCCGGCGTTGACCGTCCCGCCTGTGACCGGGTCACCCGCGGCGACCTCCACCGGCACCGACTCGCCGGTGAGCAGGCTCTGGTCCAGCGCCGAGGACCCGTCGACCACCACGCCGTCGGTGGCGACCTTCTCCCCCGGGCGCACCTGGAAGACGTCGCCGGCCTGCAACTGCTCGACCGGGATCGCCCGGCCGTCGGCGAGGGTGACCGTCTTGGCGCCCAGGGCGAGCAGCGACCGCAGCGCGTCGCCGGCCCGGCGCTTGGCGCGAGCCTCCGCATAGCGCCCGGCCAGCAGGAAGGTGGTCACCCCGGCGGCAGCTTCGAGATAGATGGCGTCACCGGCGGCGCCGGCCCGCAGCTCGAACGGATGCGTCATGCCCGGGAGGCCGGCGTCACCGAGGAACAGCGCCCACAGCGACCAGCCGAAGGCGGCGAGGGTGCCGATCGAGACGAGGGTGTCCATCGTGGCGGCGCCGTGCCGCAGATTGACGAACGCCGAGCGGTGGAAGGGCCAGCCGCCGTAGCCGACGACCGGCGCGGCCAAGGTCAGCGACAGCCACTGCCAGTAGGTGAACTGCCAGGCCGGAACCATGGCGAGCACGATGACGGGCACGCTGAGCACGAGGGAGACGAGCAGCCGGGTGCGCAGCGGATCCGCCCGCGGAGCGTCGGCGGCCGGCTCGACCCGCGGCTCGGCGGCGGTGTAGCCGGTCTTTTCCACCACGGCGATGAGGTCGGCGGCCGTGAGCCCGGCCGGCACCACGGCTCGCGCCTTCTCGGTGGCGTAGTTGACCGTGGCGGTGACCCCGTCGAGCCTGTTGAGCTTCTTTTCGATGCGGTTGGCGCAGGCGGCACAGGTCATGCCACCGATTTCCAGCTCGATCTGCCGCGTCATGCCTGCCACCATATACCCCTCGGGGGTACCTGAGCTCACCTTGCCACCTGTGTCGGCCGCCACCGTCGCGCGAGTCATGCGGACGAGCCTGCCGCAATCCGGGGCCGGCCGGGCCGCCCCTGTGGACAACGCGCGGGCTGTGGATAACGCGCTAGGGACGGAGGAGGGATTCCGTACCCTTGATGAGCGTGGCGAGGCCGTGCTCGAAGACCTCGTCGCCGATCGGGCTGCCGGATCGCAGGGCCGCGGCCAGCGTCGGCAGGTCGGCCAGGTCCGGGCGTTCGCCTCGGTCGGCGGCGGTGGCGGAGACCGCCTGCTCCTGCAGCACGTGCCCGTTGATGTAGTGGCTCAGCACAGTGATCGTGCGCAGCGCCTGGACCGGGGTGAAGCCGCGCTCCACCATCGCCGCGAGCTCCTGCTCGAAGTGCCGGACCGAGTCGCCACCCCGCACCGCCCCGGAGACCACGCGCGCGCCGTCGCGGCTGGCCAGCAGGGACGCGCGATAGGACCGCGCCCGGCGGGCCAGCCACTCCTGCCAGGACTCGCCAGGGCGGGGCGGCCCCATCCCGGCACGCACGATGATCTCGTTCGCCATGCCGTCGAGGAGCTCCTGCTTGGTGCGGATGTGCCAGTACAGCGCCGGCGACTGGACGCCCAGCTCGGCCGCGAGCTTGCGCACGGTCAGCCCGTCGAGGCCGACCTCATCGAGCAGCTTCAGACCGGCCTCGATCAGCACGTCCCGCGTCAGCCCCTTCACGATCCCACCTTAGCAGTGCTAAGTTTTCCTTAGCGGCGCTAAGGGGGAGATCATGCAGGCGATCACCGAGGACGGCACGGAAGCGCAAGCGGTGGACGAGGGAGTCGGCACGCCGATCCTGGTGCTCCACGGCGGCATGGGAGACCGCACGGTCTGGCAGCCGGTCACGGACCTGCTGCGAGACCGCTTCCGCACGGTACGGCTGGAGCGCCGCCGGTACCGCATGGACCTGCCCGGGGTGGCGACGATGGCGCAGGAGGTCGAGCACGTGGCGGCGATCGCGGCGCAGCTGGAGCGGCCGGTGCTGGTCGGGCACTCGTCCGGGGCGGTGCTGGCGCTGGAGGCACTGGTCGCGAACCCCGGGGCATACGCGGGCGCGGTGCTCTACGAGCCGCCGCTCGTGATCGGGGCCCCGCTGAGCGACGACAAGCTCGCCGCGGCCCGCGAGGCGCTCGCCCGGGACAAGCCGGGGATGGCGCTGTCGATCTTCCTGCGCGACGTGGTCCGGATGCCGGCGCCGCTGGCCTGGATGGCGGGATTGCTGGTAGGACGGCACCCGGAATACCGGCGCCGGGTGGTCCGGCAACTGGACGACAACGACGCGATAGACGCGCTCGGGGTGCGGCTGGCGGCTTACGCGCGGCTGGACATGCCGATCCTGCTGCTCGGCGGCGACAAGTCACCACGGCACCTGGCTGAGCGGCTCGACGCGCTCGAACGGACGCTGCCCCACGCCCGCCGGTTGCTGATGCACGGCCAGGGCCACACCGCCGAACGCCGCGCGCCGGACCGGGTGGCGAAGGCGATCGCGACCTTCATCACCGAGGAAGTCGCACCCCGCTGACAGCTCCGAACCGAACCAAGCCCAGGCCGCAGCTCGAACGCCACCGCGCCAGACCAGGCCGCAGCTTGGATGCCGCCGCGCCGGGCTGGTCGGGGTCCGGCGCGGTGGGGCGCTCAGCCTGCGGACGAGGTCTTGACCAAGGTGCGGATCTGGCGGAGCAGCACCGACAGCGCCGCCAGGTCCGCGGGGGTCTCCTCCACGTTGCCCATCGCGTTTCCGGTGCGGGCCATCGAGGCCGCGTTCACCTGTTCCCATTCCGCCAGCCGGTCCTCCGGCGGCGCCGACGCCGGGGTCGACTGCAGCACCTCCGACGTCAGGCCCGCCAGCGCCGCATACAGGTCGTATCGCAGCGCCATGCGGGCCAGGGTCTGCCAGCGGTCGCCGCGGGGCAGCCGGGAGATGTGCGACAGCAGGAGATCGATCTGGAAGCGTTCCGAGATCACGAAGTAGACCTTGGCCACCTCGGTCGGGTCGTGGCCGGTGGACCGGGCCGTCTCGAGGATGTCGAGCATGCCGAAGCCGTACACGACGCGGGAGATCGCGCCGGCGAGCCGTTCCGGGACGCCGCGGTCTGTCAGCGTGGCCACGTGGGCCTCCAGGGAACGCCGTTCCACGCCGATGACCACCGTCGGAAGCTGGGTCAGCAGGGCCTCGACGCCCGGGCGCAGGCGGGCGATCTCGCCCGTCACGTCGATCGGCGAGCGGCGGTTGCTGACCAGCCAGCGCACCGCGCGGTCCAGCAGGCGCCGGGTCTCCAGGTAGACCAGGGTCTGTGCCGGCGTCGGCACCTCGTTGTCCAGCTTTTCCGCGGCCGCCCACAGCTCCGGCAGGCCGTAGACGTCGCGGATCACCACGTAGGCGCGGATCACGTCCGCCGCCGAGGCGCCGCTCTCCTCCATCGCCCGGAACACGAACGACGTGCCGCCGCGGTTGACCACCTCGTTGACCAGGGCCGTCGAGATGATCTCGCGGCGCAGCCGGTGGCCGGCCATCCGCGCCGCGTAGCGCTCGCGCAGCGGGGTGGGGAAATACCGGGCCAGGACGCCGTTGGTCCATTCCTCGTCCACCAGGACGTCGGCGAGGACCTGGCGCTCGAGCGAGATCTTCACGTACGCCAGCAGCACCGCGAACTCCGGCGCGGTCAGCCCCTCGCCGGCCTCGTGGCGGACGCCCAGCTCCTTGTCGCTCGGCAGCGCCTCCAGCTCTCGGTTGAGCTGGCCGGACTGTTCGAGCGTGGTGAGCATCCGGCGGTGCACCGGCAGCAGCGAATGGGCCTGCGACCGGGCGTTGCCGAGCGCGGTGGCCTGCTCGTAGTTGTCCCGCAGGACCAGCGCCGCGACCTCGTCGGTCATCGCCGCCAGCAGCTCGTCGCGGTCGGGCAGGGTCAGCTCGCCGTCGGTCACCGCGCCGCCGAGCAGGATCTTGATATTCACCTCGTGGTCGGAGCAGTCCACCCCGGCGGTGTTGTCGATGAAGTCGGTGAAGATCCGTCCGCCCCGGCCAGAACCGGTCTCGTCCGGCGGCCCGCCGACCCGGGCGTACTCGATCCGGCCGCGCTGGGTGAGACCCAGGTTGCCGCCCTCGCCGACAACTTGGGCGCGTACCTCGTAGCCGTTGACCCGGATGGCGTCGTTGGCCTTGTCGCCCACCTCGGCGTGGGTCTCCGTGCTCGCCTTCACGTAGGTGCCGATGCCGCCGTTGAAGAGCAGGTCGACGGGGGCGGCCAGGATGGCGCGCATCAGCTCGGTGGGGCTCACGGCCTTCGCGTCGCCCAGCGCCAGCGCCGCGCGGACCTGCGGCGTGACCGGGATGGACTTGGCCGTACGAGGGAAGATGCCGCCGCCCTCGCTGATCAGGGCGGCGTCGTAGTCGGCCCAGGATGAGCGCGGCAGGTCGAAGAGCCGGCGGCGTTCCGCGTAGGAGGAGGCGGCGTCCGGATCCGGGTCGAGGAAGATGTGCCGGTGGTCGAACGCGGCCACCAGCCTGATGTGCTCGCTGAGCAGCATCCCGTTGCCGAAGACGTCGCCGGACATGTCGCCGACGCCGACCACGGTGAAGTCCTGCGACTGGGTGTCCGTGCCCAGGTCGCGGAAGTGCTTCTTGACCGATTCCCAGGCGCCGCGGGCGGTGATGCCCATCTTCTTGTGGTCGTATCCGGCGGACCCGCCCGAGGCGAACGCGTCGCCGAGCCAGAAGTCCTTGCTCACCGAGATCTCGTTGGCGATGTCGGAGAACGTGGCCGTGCCCTTGTCCGCCGCGACGACGAGGTATGGGTCGTCGCCGTCGTGCCGGACCACCTCCACCGGCGGCACGATCTTGCCGCTGTGGATGTTGTCCGTGACGTCGAGCAGCGCGCCGATGAACAGGCGGTAGCACGCGACGGCCTCGTCGCGGTCGCCCGGCTTCTGCTTGAGCACGAAGCCGCCCTTGGCCCCGACGGGCACGATCACCGCGTTTTTCACCATCTGCGCCTTGACCAGGCCGAGGACCTCGGTGCGGAAGTCCTCCCGCCGGTCCGACCAGCGCAGGCCGCCGCGCGCGACCGCGCCGAAGCGCAGGTGCACGCCCTCGAAGCGGGGCGAATACACGAAGATCTCGTACTTCGGCCGGGGCTCCGGCAGATCCGGGATGGCCTGCGGGTCGAGCTTGAACGCCACGTACGACTTCGGGCGTGAGTCGGCGCCGCGCTGGAAGAAGCTCGTGCGCAGGGTGGCCTGGATCAGCGTCAGGTAGGAGCGCAGGATGCGATCCTGGTCGAGGCTGTCGACGCCGTCCAGCAAGGTGGTGATCTGCTCGGCCAGGTCGTCGCCGCGGCGGGCCCGCTCCTCCTCGACCAGCTCCAGGGCCGGCGAGAACCGCGCCTCGAAGAGGTGCACCAGCAGCCGGGCGATCTCCGGATAGGCGATGAAGGTCGACTCGACGTAGCGCTGGGAGAAGACGTTGCCGGTCTGCCGCTGATATTTCGCGTACGCCCGCAGCACCACGACCTGCCGCCAGGTCAGCCCGGCGCGCAGCACCAGCTCGTTGAAGCCGTCCACCTCGGCCTCGATTCGCCACGCCGCCGCGAAGGCGTTCTCCACCTGCGGGCGCACCTCGGCGAGCTCCCGGTGCGCGGCCGGCGGCAGCAGACCGAAGTCGTACAGGTAGACGGTGCCGTCGGGGCGGCGCACCTCGTACGGCCGTTCGTCGACGACCTGGGCACCCAGCGAGTGCAGCACCGGCAGGACGGCGGAGAGCATCATCGGCTCGCCGTACCGGAAGACCTTGAACCGGACGTCGGCGTCGTCGGGCTCGGCGTTGCCCTCCCGGTTGACGTGGCGCTTGCGGTACAGATGCATCTCGAGCTGGCCGGTCTCCTCCAGCAGCTCCAGCTTGGCGATGTCCTGGACCGCCTCGTACGGCGTGTGCCCGTCCTTGTAGCTGTCCGGGAACGCGGCCGCATACCGACCGAAGAGGTCCTTGGCCGGCTCCTCCCCCAGCTTGCGCTCGAGCACCAGGGAGAAGTCGTCATCCCACATCCGGGTCGCGTCGGCGAGCAGCTCGGCCAGCACGTTGGGGTCCACCACGCCCGGCGGGTCTGCCGGGTCGGTGCGCACGATGAAGTGCACCCGCGCGAGCATCCGCTCGGTCACCCGGGTCGTGTAGTCGACGCCGATGCCGTTCAGCTCGCGCAGCAGGATCTCCTGCATCGCCTGGCGGTTGCTGGTGGTGAAACGGTCCCGGGGCAGATAGATCAGGCAGGAGATGAAGCGGCCGTAGCCGTCGCGGCGCAGGAACAGACGCAGCTGGCGGCGGCCGGCCATCCGCAGCACGCCGACGACCGCCTCGTACAGGTCATCGGTCTTGATCTGGAACAGCTCGTCACGCGGATAGGTCTCCAGGATCTGCAGCAGGTCCTTGCCCGAATGCCCCCGTGGCGACAACCCGGAACGATCGAGCACTTCCGCGACTTTGCGGCGCACCACCGGCAGCTCACGGACGCTGGTGCGGTAGGCGGAACTGGAGAACAGCCCCAGGAAGCGGCGCTCGCCGACGACCTCGCCGGAGTCGTTGAAGACCTTGACGCCGATGTAGTCCAGGTAGGCAGAGCGGTGCACGGTGGCCCGGGAGTTGGCCTTGGTGATCACCAGCAGCCGCTTTTCCAGGGCCCGGCGGTGTGCTTCCGGCGCCATCGAGGACAGCTTGCGCGGGGTGCTGTGATCACCACGCAGGATGCCCAGACCGGTGCCCGGCACGCAGGTCAGGGTCTCACCGACCAGCTGATATTCCCGGTAGCCGAGGAAGGTGAAGTGGTCATGGGCGAGCCACTTGAGCAGCTCGATGGAGTCGGTGACGTCCTTGTCCGGCACCGGCAGCTTGCGCTCGGATCCGCGCGCCGCCGCCAGCTCGTCGGCGATCACCACCGCGCGCTGGCGCATCCGCGGCCAGTCGTCGACGGCGTCGCGCACGTCGGTCAGCACCCGGCGCAGCTCCTGGTGCAGCTGAGCGCGGGCCTCGGCGCTGCGCACCGGGTCGATCTCGACCCGGATCCAGCTCTCCACCAGGTCGCCGTCGATCGCGTCGTCGGGCTCGACGTCGGCCTCGACCTGGTCCAGCTCGCCGGCGGGCCCGCGGCGCACCACGATCAGCGGGTGCACCAGCAGGTGCACGTCGAGATGGTGGGCGACGAGCAGGGCGGTGACCGAGTCGACCAGGAACGGCATGTCGTCGGTGACGATCGACAGCACGGTGTGCGACTGCTGGTCGTCGGGAGGGCTGATGTCGAGCCGCAGCTCACCGGGGAGCCTGGTGCCGGCCAGCTCGCGGTGGGCGAGCGCGGCGGCATGCATCTCGGCCGGGGTGTAGCCGACCAGCTCCTCGTCCGGCGCGAAGCGCCAGAACCGGCCGACCAGCGACGCGGCAGTGTGGTCCTGTCCCGCTAGCTCCACCGCCTGCGCCACCAGGCGCTCGGCGTTGGGGAGCGGCTCATCGAGCTCATCGTCGGACGTCCCCAGCCGGCCCGTCAGGGCCAGCCCGGGGCCGGGCCCGAAATCCAGCTCGGGATCGGATTCGATCGCTGCCTCATCGGCGACGGCCATGGCCTAGGGCTCCCCTCACCCACAACATTGTGGGTTCGACGTGTCGGCCATCAGCCTAGAGCCTGCCTCTGACACCCCGGGCATGCCCGGGGTGTGCGGCAGAGATCCGACACCCGAAAATTAGCTACATCTCACCCACCACGGGTCAACGCGACGGCTCGAGTGCGGTTACCGTTCCGTAGGTTTGGCGAATCACGGCGAGAGAAGGTGACATCATGCGCCGCATCGGACGTGTTGGGCGAGTCGCGGCCGTCATGGCCGGGCTGCTGCTCACGAGCGGCGTGGCCGCGTGTTCGAGCTCCGACGGCCCGGGCGACGCCCTCGACACCTTCGTCAAGGGCTGGCGCACCGGGGATCTGAGCAAGACCGGATTCGTCACCGCCGACGGCGCCAGGATCTCCGCGAACGACGTCTTCACCCAGCTGCAGGCGCTCTCCGGTGAGCTGAAGAAGTCGTCGCTGCTGGTCTCGGCGCAGGGCGAGCCGAAGGAGACCGGCGACATCGCCTCGGTCCCGGTGAAGCTGGACTGGACGCTCCCGGGCGGGACCCCCTGGTCGTACCAGAGCACCGTGCGGCTCACCAAGCGCGGCAGCGACGGCTGGCGGGTGGTCTGGGAGCCCACCATCCTGCACAGCGAGCTGACCGCCGGCGACCGGCTCGAGCTGCGCCGCAAGACCGCCGACCGGGCCGACGTCCTCGGCCTGGACGGCAAGCCGATCGTCACGCTGCGCCCGGTCGTCACGGTCGGCGTGAGCCCCGAGAAGATCACCGATGAGGCGAGCCTGTTCAAGCAGCTCGACCCGATCCTCAAGTCCGTCAACGTGAGCATCGATCTCAAGAATGTCCAGGAAAGGGTCAAGGACGCCCAAAACCCGGGCGCCTTCATCGACATCATCACGCTGCGGCGCACCGACTACGACAAGATCCGCGATCGGGTACGCGACCTGCCGGGCACCGTCTTCGCGGAGGGTCAGCGGGAGCTCGCACCCACCCGGCCGTTCGCCCGGGCGCTGCTGGGCTCGGTCGACGCCGCGACCCGCGAGGACCTGGACGCCAACCCGGACGAGCTGCGGGAGAACGACCAGGTCGGGCACGGCGGCCTGCAGCAGCGGTACGACGCCCAACTGCGCGGCATCCCCGGCCAGTCCGTGGTGATCGCCCGCAAGACCCCGGACGACAAGATCGAGGACTCGCAGCTGTTCAGCACCGAGCCGGTCGCGGGCAAGCCGATCAAGACGACGCTCGACATCGCGACCCAGAACGCGGCCGACGGCGCGGTGGCCAAGGAGAAGCAGCCCAGCGCCCTGGTGGCGGTCCGGATCAGCGACTCGAGCGTCCTCGCGGTCGCCAACGGCCCGGAGGGCGGGGGCGTCAACACCGCGATGACCGGCCAGGTCCCGCCCGGCTCGACCTACAAGATGGTGTCGACGCTGGGCCTGCTGGACAAGAAGGCGGTCACCCTCGACGGCAAGGTGGACTGCCCGAAGACCAAGAAGGTCGACGGCCGCACGTTCAAGAACTCGAACGACGCGGCGCTCGGCTCGGTCCCGTTCCGCACCGACTTCGCGAAGTCGTGCAACACCGCATTCGTCAACCTCGCCCCGCAGCTGGGCGCCGACGGCCTGCGGGACGCCTCGGCGAAGGTCGGCCTCGGCGCCAAGTGGGACCTCGGCACGGAGGCCTTCACCGGCAAGATCTCCCCGGCGGACAGCCCCACGGAGCTCGCGGCGGCGGCTTTCGGCCAGGGCGCGACGGCGGTCAGTCCGCTGGCGATGGCCGGGGCCACCGCCGCGGTCGCGCGAGGCCAGTTCGTCCAGCCCAAGCTCGTGACCGAACCGGCGCCGAGCGCCCCGGCGGCGGACGGTCCGAAACTGGCCGCGACGTCGCTCCAGCCGCTGCACACGATGATGCGCGAGGTTGTCACCAAGGGCACCGGCAAGGGCCTGGCGGACGTGCCGGGCAAGCCGGTCTCGGGCAAGACGGGCACGGCGGAGTTCAAGGACGGCGCGGCGGAGACTCACGCCTGGTTCGTGGGCTGGCAGGGCGATGTCGCGTTCGCGGTGATGGTGGAGAAGGGCGGGGCCGGCGCGGAGGCAGCGGTCCCGATCGCCGAGCGCTTCCTCACCGCCCTGAACTGAGCGGCGCCCTGGCGCGTGACAAGCCGCCCCTTCGGCGCCCCGATGTCACGCGCCCGGGCCTTGGACGTCATGCCGGCATCTCTGGCGGGGATGCTCCGGTCGAGTCTCGTGCCGCCCGGGCGCGGCCGGGCGGGTCGGCCCCTGGTCAGCCCAGGTCAGCCGGCTGTTCGGGGCCGACCTCGAAGGCCGGGCGCTGGGCCGGGAGGGTGAAATCCTCGATGCTGCGTGGCCGCAGCATGCCCGGCATGGTCGCGGGAAGCGGCTTGGAGTCCAGCAGCGGCGCGGACCCGAGCGGTCGCATCGGCGCCCGCGCCGGATCGTCGGCCGCATCCAGCATCGAACCGTCGACGGCGTCCACCGTCGGATCGTCGGCCGGCACCGCGACCGGAGCGTCGACCGCGTCCAAACCCGGAGCGTCGGTCGGCGCGGTATTCGGAACGTCAGCCACGTTCGACACCGAATCGTCTGCCGGCGCGGTATTCGGACCGTCAGCCACGTTCGACACCGGATCGTCGGTCGGCTCCGCGCCCGGATCAACCGCGTCCGGCCATGGGCCATCGGCCAGCGCGGCTTCCGGAGCGTCGACCGCGTCGGGACTCGGGCGATCAGCCGGGCCGGGCTCGACGTCAGCGGCCGGTCCGGGGAGATGATCATGGACCGCTTCGAGGGCGGAACCGTCGGCAGACTCCGAGGAGCCCCCGGGACCGGGCCAGGCGTCACCTGACGGCACCGACGCGACGACATCAGGCAGCCCGGCAACACCAAGCGACCCCGCAACACCAAGCGGCCCCGCAGCGTCCTCGGACAGCTCCTGATTCGTGTGGTCGAGGCCGTCCGGGTCGGTCAGCTCTCCGTCGAGCCCGGCCACCCCCCGGTCACCTTCGCGATCGCCCAGCTCCGCACCGTCCAGACGAGCGGCAGACTCCCCCAGCTCCGCACCGCCCGGACGAACGGCCGACTGGCCCAGCTCCGCACCACCCGGACGAACGGCCAACTCGCCCAGCTCAACACCACCCGGACGAACGGCGGACTTTTCCAGCTGAGCATCGCCGAGAAGAGCGGCGGGCTCGCCTTCACGAGACGCGTCGGCAACCCCCGCCCCGCTGGACAAGGCAGATCCCGCCCCGCTGGACAGGACGTCGGGCTCATCCTCGCGGAAAGCGTCCTGGACCTCCGCCCGGCGGGAGAGGGCGTCGAACTCCGCCCGATCAGACGCGGCATCCTGCTCCGCCCGGTCAGCCGCCGCGCCGGCGGCGGCGTCGGCGGCGGGGTCGATGGCCGGGAAGCCAGCGGCCTCGCCCGCCTCCGAGACGCCCAGCAGAGTGATCCCGGGGGCGTCGGACACCTCCGTGCTTCCCGCGCTGCCGCCGCCCGACATCGCCACCGCCGCCAGCCGAACATCATCCGCGGCAGCCGCCCGCTGCGCCCGCACCGCATCGTCCGGCTCCGAAACGGGCCGGGCAACCGGCACCGCCGGCTCCCCAAGCCGACCAGGCGCCGAGTCCCCACCCTGACCAACCACCGCGTTCCCACGCTGACCAGCCGCAGGGTTTCCCCGCTGACCAGGAGCCTGACCAGGAGCCTGACCAGGACCCGGCCGCCCAGGTCCGAGCCGGCCGGGTCCGGCGAGGTCCCGGCGGGCCGCGATCAGGTCCGGGCGGGCGTCGACCAGCTGGGCCGGCTTCAGCCCCGCCACGATCGCCGAGGTGATCTCCTCCGCATACCTGCCGTCCGGGTCGTAGTCCGGGTCGAACACCGTGATCTCCACGCCCAGGCAGTGCGGCGATTCCACCAGGCCCGCGAGCAGGATCTCCAGCTCGGGGAAGGCGATGCCGCCCGGCTCCGGCGCGTCCACCGCCGGCATGACCGCCGGGTCCAGCACGTCCACGTCGATGTGCACCCAGTAGCCCGCGCAGTCCACCAGCTGGTCGCGCGCCCACTGGGCGCTGCGGGCCGCGCCCTCCACGCGCAGGGTCGGCACCGGGCGCGTCACGATGCCCGCCGCCTGCAGGTCCAGGCGGTATTCGTCCTGGGCCCGGATGCCCATCACCACCACGTCGATGTCGCGGTAGTACGGCCGCCGGCCCTCCATCGCCGCCAGGTCTGTCTGGCCTCGGCCGGTGACCAGCGCCAGGTCCTCGCCCGCCGCCGCGCCCACGTACGAGGCGTTGCCGGGGTGCCGGAAGTCGGAGTGGCCGTCCACGAAGACCAGGCCGATCCGGCCGCCGACCGCCTCGCCCAGGCGGTGCATGGCCAGCGCCGAGCCCAGCACGATCGAGCAGTCGCCGCCCAGCACCACCGGGAACTCGCCCTGGTCGAGGATGGCGCCGATCCGGTCGGCCAGCTTGCGGGAATACGCCGAGATCTCCGGTGCGTGGCACACGCCGTCGCCGGGCCGCCAGTCGCCCGGGTCGTACCGGGGCGGGGTCAGGCAGCCGGCGTCGCGGGCGTTGAGGCGGCGCAGCAGGCCGTGGTCACGCAGGGCTCCAGGCGCCTTGGCGCAGCCCGGCACCGATGTCGCCGTCGGCGGGCGCAGGCCGAGGTTGGACGGTGCGTCGAGCACGGCGATGCGGCGCATGGAGCCCCCCGTACCTTTGCCTAGAAGAGCGCGCGGGCTAGCGCACGCCGCGCGCTCGCCACGGCCGGATCGTCGGGTCCGGCCACGTTGAAGAGTGACAGCAGATGCTTGCGTACGCTGTCCCGTTCCTCGCCGCTGGAGCGCTTCACCGCCGCGACCAGCCGCTCGTATGCCTCGGGCGCTTGTCCGCTGAGGACCTCGATGTCCGCGGCGAGCTGCTGCGCGGCCAGGTCGTCGGGGTCGGCCGCGGCCTTCGCCAGCGCCTTCTCCGCGTCCACGCCGGTGATCCGGCGGTAGAGCTCGACCTGCGCCAGGCCGGACTCCGCCGCGTGGTCCTGCGGCGACTCGGCCAGGATCTTCTTGTACGCCGCCTCGGCCGCGTCCAGGTCGCCGGTCATCATCGCGTCGTCGGCCGCGTCGAGGCGCGGGTCCTCGGGGGCGGCGACCTCGATGCCGCCGGCCTTGAGCACCGCGTCGATGTACTGCCTGATCTGGGCCTCCGGCAGGACGCCGGTGAAGCCCTCGACGAGCTGGCCGCCGACGACCGCGATCACCATCGGGATGCCCTGCACGCGCAGCGCCTGGGCGAGCCGCGGGTTGGCGTCCACGTCGATCTTGCCGAGCACCCAGCTGCCGCCGCCCTCGGCCACGAGCTTCTCGAGGACCGGGGAGAGCTGCTTGCACGGCTCGCACCACTCGGCCCAGAAATCCAGGATCACCGGGGTGGCCATGGATCGTTCGAGCACGCTCGACTGGAAATTCGCTTCGGTGACGTCGATGACCGCGGGCGGCGCACCACCCGGCAGCGGGTTGGCGGCGGGGCTCGCGGCCGGCCCGGCAGGGCCCGCGGGCGCGGGCTTGTTCGCGGGGCGCAGTGCACCGAGATCGACCGCGCCGCGGGTGAAGATCGACGGAGTGGTCCGTGGGTCGCTCATGGTTACCTAGTCTCGCACGCGCGCCGGACTGTTCGCGTCGCCGCCGGGCTGGCGATATCGGACGTCACAGGCGGTTCGCTTGATCGCCGGGAAGCAGCGCATCGTCGAGGTAGCGGACCCCGGTCAGTTCCTGCGAAACCGACCACAGCCGGGCTGCCGTGGCGGGCTCGTCGCCGGGCGGCATGATCGCGTCCAGGTGCACCCTGACGTCCGATTTACGCGTTCCCGGGCAGAGGAAGACGCCGGTCTCGGCGGCGGGGCTGCTGACCGCGAAAAGCAGGGGCAGGCTGCCCTGCTCAGCGGTGCGAGCGAGCAACCGTGCGGTGATCGACACGAACAGCCGCTCGGCGGGGCCGCGGGGGGTGTCGTGGATCGGGGTGGTCGCCATGCCCGGATGGGTGACGAAGCTGCGCACCGGGCTGCCGGCGTAGCGCAGCCGGCGGTCCAACTCGGTGCCGAAGAGGACGTTGGCGAGCTTCGAGCGCGCGTAGGCGGTGTTCGGCGAGTACGACCGGGCGGCGTCGAGGTCGTCGAATCTCAGCCGGACGCGCAGCCGGTTGTAGAAGTTGGAGCTGACGGTGACAATCCGTGGGTCGTGATCGGGCCGGAAGAGGTCCAGCAGCATCCCGGTGAGCGCGAAGTGGCCGAGGTGGTTGGTGGCGAAGACGCTCTCCCGGCCCTGCGGAGTGAGCTCGCGGGCCCGCCCGGTGATGCCGGCGTTGTTGAGCAGCACGTCGATGCCCCTGCCCCGGTCGTGCAGCGCGTCCGAGAAGCGCCGCACCGAGTCCAGGTCGGCCAGGTCGAGGTGGTGGACCTCGAGGTCGCCGCGCAGGGCCGCGCGCACCCGGTGGCCCTTGTCGGTGTCGCGCACCGCCATGATCACCGTCGCGCCGCGCGACGCCAGTTGCTCCGCGGCGATCAGGCCCAGGCCGCTGCTCGCCCCGGTGATCACCACGGTGCGACCGGCCTGGTGGGGAATGTCGTCGAAACCGAACGCGAGCGCCATCGATGCCTCCATGAGGGCAAGAACGGATTATTTATCCGCTGAGCCGACGCTAGCACGAGATCGGATAACTAATCCGATTGGTAGGCTGCGGCCATGGCACCCACCACCAGCGCCGGGTCACTGCGCGCCGACTCGGCTCGCGCGCGGGCCCGGGTGCTGGCCGCCGCGCGCGAGGCGCTGGCGGCCGGCGACACCGACCTGGCGATGAACGCCATCGCCAAGGCGGCCGGGGTCGGCGTCGGCACGGTGTACAGGCACTTCCCCAGCCGGCAGGCGCTGCTGGAGTCGCTGGCCACGGCGAGCTTCGCGGCCATGATCGACGACGCGCGGGCGGCCGCCGCGGAGCCGGACGCGGCCGCGGGGCTGGCCCGGCTGCTGCGGTCGGTGCTGCGGTTCCAGCTGACCGATCCGAGCCTCGCCGCCGTACTGGCGACGCCGTCCAGGACGGGCACCGAGGCTCACGCGCTGAGCGCGGAGCTGCTCGGCACGGCCATGGCGGTGGTCGACCGCGCGCGGGCCGCCGGCGTCATCCGTCCGGAGGTGACCGCCGACGACCTGCGCCGGCTGATCTGCGGTGTGCACCACGCCGTGAGATTGGGCGCCGACGACAGCGCCGCCGATCGTTACCTGGAGATTTTGGTGAGCGGGCTGCGTCCCTAGAAGCGGGCCGGCTCGCGGTAGCTGCCCCACTCCCCCTTGAGCGCCTCGCAGATCTCGCCCAGGGTGGCCTCGGCCCGGGCCGCGTCGAGCATCGCGGGGATCATGTTCTCCGTGGTCCGCGACACCGCCACGAGCCGCGCGAGCGCCTGCTGGGTCCGTACCGGATCGCGGCCGGCCTTGCGGGCAGCCAGCTCGCGCTTCTGCACGGTCTCGACCTCGTGCGAGACCCGGAGGATCTCCAGATCCTTGGCGACCGTGCCGGTGTGCACGTTGACGCCGACGATCCGCTTCTCGCCCTTCTCCAGGGCCTGCTGGTAGACGAAGGCCGCCTCGGCGATGTTGGCGGTGAACCAGCCGTCCTCGATGCCGCGCAGGATGCCGGCCGTCATGCTGCCGTCGTGGCCCAGCTCGCGGATCCGGGTGAAGATCTCCTCGGCCTCCGCTTCGATGCGGTCGGTGAGCGCCTCGACGTACCAGGAGCCGCCGAGCGGGTCGGCCACGTTGGTCACCCCGGTCTCCTCCATCAGCACCTGCTGGGTGCGCAGGGCGATCTCGGCGGACTCGTCGGTGGGCAGCGCCAGGGTCTCGTCGAGGGCGTTGGTGTGCAGCGAGTTGGTGCCGCCGAGGATCGCGGCGAGCGCCTCGACGGCCGTGCGCACCACGTTGTTGACCGGCTGTTGCGCGGTCAGCGAGACCCCCGCGGTCTGCGTGTGGAACTTGAGCCAGAGCGCCTTCTCGCTGGTCGCGCCGTAGTCGTCGCGCAGGTGCCGGGCCCAGATCCGGCGGGCGGCGCGGAACTTGGCGATCTCCTCGAAGAAGTCGACGTGCGCGTCGAAGAAGAAGCTCAGCCCGGGCGCGAAGGTGTTGACGTCCATCCCGCGCGACAGGCCCAGCTCGACGTAGCCGAAGCCGTCGGCCAGCGTGTATGCCAGCTCCTGCGCGGCGGTCGAGCCGGCCTCACGGATGTGGTAGCCGGAGACGCTGAGCGGCTTGTACTTCGGGATCTCGGCGTGGCAATACTCCATCAGGTCGCCGATCAGGCGCAGGTGCGGCTCGGGGGCGAAGAGCCACTCCTTCTGCGCGATGTACTCCTTGAAGATGTCGGTCTGCAGGGTGCCGTCGAGCTTGCCGAGGTCGGCGCCCTGGCGCTCGGCGGCGACCAGATACATCACGAAGACCGGCACGGCCGGGCCGGAGATGGTCATGCTCGTGGTGGTCTGCTGCAGGTCGATGCCGTCGAACAGCACCTCCATGTCGGCGGCCGAGTCGATCGCCACGCCGCAGTGGCCGACCTCGCCGAGCGACTCCGGCTCGTCGGAGTCGCGGCCCATCAGCGTCGGCATGTCGAACGCCACGCTCAGCCCGCCACCGCCGGCGGCCAGGATCATCTTGTAGCGCTCGTTGGTCTGCTGCGCGTTGCCGAACCCCGCGAACTGGCGGATGGTCCAGGTGCGTCCGCGATAGCCGGTGGGATACAGACCCCGGGTGTACGGGAACTCGCCCGGCCAGCCGATCCGGTCGAAATCCGCGTAGCCGTCACCGTCGGCGGGCCCGTACACGGGCTCGACGGGCGTCCCGGACAGCGTCGTGAAGTCTGCGTCCCGCTTGCGCGCGGCGTCGTAGCGCTGCTGCCAGCGCTCCCGGCCGGCGGCGATGTCGGCTGCGTCCATGCGCTCATCGTAGGCGCAAAGCTGAACGATCGATAAGGGCCGAGCAGGACTCTCTCACGAAAGCTATGACGTTTTCAGCATGTTCACAGGATGATCAAGAATCTGTAGATCTAAATGGGTGGCTACCGCCACGGTCTCCCCAACCGTCCTGGAGTCCCCGTGAATCGTTCCCTCGCTGCTGTCGGCACCTCGGTGCTCATGGGCAGTTTGCTGCTGGCGGGCACCGGCGCTACCGCCGCCGCCGCGACCGACCCGCTCTCCCCGTCCGCCCACCGCGCCGCCGTCAAGGCCGGCAGCGGGGACTCCTTCGCGATCAAGGCGACGGCCAAGGACGCCGACGGTACGGCGCACGTGCGCTACACCCGCACGTACGAGGGTCTGCGGGTGCTCGGTGGCGACTTCGTCCTGCACGGCACCAAGGAGGGCACGTTCCGGCAGGCCTCGGTCGGTCTCGAAGCGCCGCTGACGCTGAGCACCACGCCCAAGCGGGCCGCCTCGGCCGCGAGCGCGACCGCCAAGGCGCACTTCACCGGCACGGTCGGCACCGTGGGAACGCCCGAACTGGTCGTCGACGCCACCGCCGGCACCGGCACGCTGGCCTACGAGACCGTGGTCGAGGGCTTCGGCAAGGACGGTCAGACGCCGTCGAAGCTGCACGTCGTCACCGACGCGAACACCGGCGCGGTGCTCAGTTCCTGGGACACCGTCGAGACGGCCACCGGCAACAGCGTCTACTCCGGCGCCGTGTCGATCACCACGACCCAGGTCTCCACCTCGAGCTTCAGCCTCAAGGACACCGCGCACGGCAACGGCACCACCTGTGACATGAACAACAAGACCTCGGGCACCTGCACGCTCTTCACCGACGCGGACAACGTCTGGGGCACCGGCGCCACCTCCAACCGGCAGTCGGCCGCGGTGGACGCGCACTACGGCGCCGCGAAGACCTACGACTACTACAACAGCACCTTCGGCCGGAAGGGCATCTTCAACAACGGCACCGGCGTGCCGTCGCGGGTGCACTACGGCAGCGCGTACGTCAACGCGTTCTGGGACGGCTCGTCGATGACCTACGGCGACGGCAGCGGCAACGCCCGTCCGCTGGTCTCGCTGGACGTGGCCGGCCACGAGATGTCGCACGGCGTCACCGAGCGCACCGCCAACCTGACCTACTCCGGCGAGTCCGGCGGCCTCAACGAGGCCACCTCCGACATCTTCGGCACGATGGTCGAGTTCTACGCCGCCAACTCCAGCGACGCGGGCGACTACCTGATCGGCGAGAAGATCAACATCAACGGCAACGGCAAGCCGCTGCGCTACATGTACAACCCGACCCTGGACGGCAACGGCATCGGCTGCTGGTCGAGCACCACGAAGAACGTCGACGTGCACTACTCCTCCGGCGTCGGCAACCACTTCTTCTTCAACCTGGCCGAGGGCAGCGGCGCCACCGCGTACGGCACCTCGCCGCTGTGTGGCTCGGCCACCGCGGTGACCGGCATCGGCCGCGCCAAGGCCGCCGCCATCTGGTACCGGGCGCTGAGCACCTACTTCACCTCGAGCACCAACTACAAGGCCGCCCGCGGTTACACCCTCTCCGCGGCGACCGACCTGTACGGCAAGTGCGGCACCGAGTACAAGGCCGTACAGAAGGCGTGGACCGCGGTCAACGTGAGCGGCACGGATGCGGCCTGCTAAAGCAGCCGCTGAGTTGATGCCCGGCGGTGCCACGAGCACCGCCGGGCATTACCTTGTCGCCATGAAGATCATGCGGCTGTTCGCCGTGGTAGCGGTGATCGCCGGCGTGGTGCTCACCGCCACCGGGCCGGCCACGGTCACCGGCCTGCTGCCGTATTTCACCATCCAGAGCAGCCTCGGGTACGGGATCTTCGCGGCCTGGGCGGCGTTCCGCGGCCGAGCCACCCCGCCGGCGCTCAAGGGCGCGGTCACCCTCTACGTCGCGATCACCGGGCTGGTCTACCACCTCGTGCTCACCAATCAGGCGAGCGGCTTCGCGATGGCCCCGGTGGAACGCGCCCTGCCGGACGCGATCGGCAACCAGTTGCTGCACACCGTGGTGCCGCTGCTCGCGGTGCTGGACTGGCTGCTGTTCGACGAGCGTGGCCGGTTCCGCTGGCGCTACGCGCTCTACTGGCTGGCGTTCCCGCTGGGTTACCTGGCGTTCGCGCTGGTCCGGGGGCTCGTCGTGGACAGGTACCCGTATCCGTTCATCAACGTGAACGACCTGGGCTACGACGGCGTCGCCGTCAGCACGGCGGTCTTCGCGGTCGCGTTCTGGATCCTGGGCCTGCTGTTCGTGGCGATCGACCGCTGGGGCGGCCGGCTGACTCGGCAGCCGGCCGACAGCGTTACTTGATGTTGTTGTCCTTGCACAGCTGCTCGAAACGACCCGCGCAGACCGCCTTCTTCTCGACGAAGCCGCCCTTGATGACGGTATTGATGCCCTTCTTGTCGATGGCGATCGGCGTCAGGAGGATCGCGGGGATGTAGGAGCCCGACTCGGGGTCCTTCACCCTCCCGTTGTCCTTGATCTTCGGCGTCTGGCCCTTGTACAGCTGGATGGCCAGGTCGGCCGCCGCATCGGCTTCCAGCTTGATCGGCTTGTACACCGTCATGCACTGGTCACCGGCGAGGATGTTCTGCAGGCCCTGGACCGTGGCGTCCTGCCCGGTCACCGGGACCTTGCCGTTCATCTTGTCCTTCTTCAGGACCTCGATCGCGGCGTTGCCCAGGCCGTCGTTCGCCGCCGCCACGCCACGGATCTTCTTGTCGGTCAGCCGCCACATCTCCGTGAAGACGGTGGTGGCCTCC
>NZ_QHHV01000270.1:0-11963 GCF_003947245.1 Actinoplanes sp. ATCC 53533
GAAGGCCGCCGCGATGATCGGCTCCTTGGAGAAGTAGCCGGACAGCGGCGGGATGCCGATGATGGCGAGCCAGCCCATCATGAAGGTGATCCAGGTGTACGGCATGTGCTTACGCAGCCCGCCGAACCGCCGGATGTCGACCTGGTCGTGCATCCCGTGCATGACCGAGCCGGCGCCGAGGAACATGTTGGCCTTGAAGAAGCCGTGCGCGAGCAGGTGGATGATGGCCAGCGCGTACGCGCCGCCGCCCAGCCCGACGCCGAGGAACATGTAGCCGATCTGGCTGACCGTCGACCAGGCCAGGACGCGCTTGATGTCGTCCTTGGCGGCGCCGATGACGCAGCCGATCAGCAGGGTGAGCGCGCCGACGCTGACCACGACCGTCTGCAGCGTGGCGTTGGCCGAGAAGATCGGGTTGGACCGGGCGATCAGGTAGACGCCGGCGGTGACCATCGTCGCCGCGTGGATCAGGGCCGAGACCGGGGTCGGGCCCTCCATCGCGTCGGGGAGCCAGGCCTGCAGCGGGAACTGACCGGACTTACCGGCCGCACCGAGCAGCAGCAGGATGCCCAGCACCAGGATGGTGCCGCCGGAGAGCGCGCTGACGCCGTTGAAGACCTCGTTGTACTGGGTCGTGCCGAGCTGCTCGAACATCAGGAAGATACCGACGGCCAGGCCGGCGTCGCCGACCCGGTTCATCAGGAACGCCTTCTTGCCGGCGGTGGCCGCGGACGGCCGGGTGTACCAGAACGAGATCAGCAGGTACGACGCCAGACCGACGCCCTCCCAGCCGAAGTAGAGCATCACGTAGTTGTTGCCGAGGACCAGCAGCAGCATCGCGGCGACGAAGAGGTTGAAGTAGGCGAAGAACCTCCGCCGCCCCTCGTCGTGCTCCATGTAGCCCACCGCGTACAGGTGGATCAACGAGCCGACGCCGGTGATCAGCAGGACGAAGAGGCCGGACAGCGGGTCGAAGAGCAACCCGAAGTCCACGTGCAGCCCGCCGACGGCGATGAAGTCCCACAGGCTCAGCTCCGCCGACCTGGCCTCCGCGTCCAGCCCACGCAGGCTGAGGAACATCGACAGGCCGAGGACGAACGTGGCGGCGACCGCCGCGACGCCGAGCCAGTGGCCCCACTTGTCGGCCTTCTTGCCCAGCAAAAGCAGGACCGTGGCGCTGGCGAGCGGAATGGCCACCAGCAGCCAGATCCCGCTCAGCAGCCCCGTCGCGTGGGCATACTCCACTGTCTGTTCCACGTGAAGGCCCCTTTAGTACTTGAGGAGGTTGGCGTCGTCGACGCTGGCCGAGCGCCGCGTCCGGAAGATCGACATGATGATGGCCAGCCCGATGACGACCTCGGCCGCCGCGACCACCATCACGAAGAACGAGATGATCTGGCCGTCGAGCGAGCCGTTGATCCGGCTGAAGGTCACCAGTGCGAGGTTCGCGGCGTTCAGCATCAGCTCGATGCACATGAACAGCACGATCGCGTTCCGGCGCACCAGCACGCCGGTGGCGCCGATGGCGAACAGGATCGCCGCCAGCACCAGGTAGTAGTCAGGAGTCACTTCTCAGTCCTCTTCAGTGCGGCCTCGCTCGCGCTCAGCTCACGCACGGGCAGGATCGGCGAGATGCTGCGCTCGGAGCCGTTGCCGTCCGGCAGCCGGGCCGGCGCCGCGACCGACATGGTGTTCGCATAGACGCCCGGGCCCGCCTTCGCGCCCGGGTACGAGCCCGGCCGGAAGCGCGCCTTCATGCGCGTGACCTGGTCGGCGATGTCCGCCTTGGCGCGCTCGACGTGCGCGAGCACCATGGCACCGACGGCAGCCGTGATCAGCAGCGCGGAGGTGACCTCGAAGGCGAAGACGTACTTGGTGAACAGCAGCCGGGCGATGCCCTGGACGTTGCCGCCCGCGGCGCTGTTGGCGTCGGCCAGGCCGACGACCTCGGCGCCGCCGAGCGAGCGGGCCAGCCCGGTCGCGACGAGCACGCCGAAGGCGAGGCCGAGCAGGATCGCCGCGATCCGCTGCCCCCGCAGGGTTTCGATCAGCGAATCGGACGCGTCCCGGCCGACCAGCATCAGCACGAACAGGAACAGCATCATGATCGCGCCGGTGTAGACGATGATCTGCACCGCGCCGAGGAACGGCGCCTCGTTGATCACGTAGATGAAGCCCAGGCACAGCATCGTGACGACCAGCCAGAGGGCCGAGTGCACCGCGTTGCGCGCGATGACCATGCCCAGGCCGCCGATGACGGCGAGCGTGCCCAGGATCCAGAAGCCCCACTCCTCGCCGGTGGAGACCTGGCCGGCGGCCTCGGCCGCGAACGCGATCATCGAGCCACCTCGCCCAGCGCGTCCTCGGTGCTCGCCCCCGTCAGCGGCGCCCGCTCGGCACCGGCCGACGTGCCCGGGTTGGTCAGCGCGCCGAGGTAGTAGTCCTTGTCGGTGTCGCCCAGCCGCATCGGGTGCGGCGGCTGCTCCATGCCGGGCATCAGCGGCGCCAGGAGCTCCTTCTTGGTGAAAATGAGGTCCTGGCGGTTGTCCCGGGCCAGCTCGTACTCGTTGCTCATGGTCAGCGAACGGGTCGGGCAGGCCTCGATGCACAGCCCGCAGAAGATGCAGCGGGCGTAGTTGATCTGGTAGATGCTGGCGTACCGCTCACCCGGCGAGAAGCGCTGCTCGTCGGTGTTGTCGCCGCCCTCGACGTAGATCGCGTCCGCCGGGCAGGCCCAGGCGCACAGCTCGCAGCCGATGCACTTCTCCAGGCCGTCCGGGTGCCGGTTGAGGATGTGCCGGCCGTGGTAGCGCGGCGCCGGCGTCGGCGGAGTGAACGGATAGTCGGTGGTGATGACCTTGCGGAACATGTGCGCGAAGGTCACCCCGAAGCCCTTGAACGAGCCCGTGAACGTTCCCACGTCACACCTCCTTGTCTGACGTGTCGTCCGGGCTGGGCGTCGTGCCGCCGACCGTGGCCGGCTGCCGTTCGGCGACCGCCCGCCGGGCCCGCGGACTGGGTGGCACCTGCAGGTCCATCGGCGGTACGGGGAAGCTGCCCGGCGGCCGGGCGGCCAGTTGCTCTTCGATGGAGTACACCCGTTCCTTCTTGCTGGCCGGCCAGAGCAGCGCGATGCCGAGCACCACCACCGCCGCGGCGAGGTAGACGAGCCAGCGGGCGCCGCCCTCGATCCGGTCGTTGGTCACCCGGACGCCGGCCAGGAACAGGATCCACACCAGGTTGACCGGGATGAGGACCTTCCAGCCGAACCTCATGAACTGGTCGTAGCGCATCCGGGGCAGCGTGGCCCGCAGCCAGATGAAGCCGAAGAGCAGCAGCAGCACCTTGCCGAGCCACCAGATCAGCGGGAACCAGCCGGAGTTGGCGCCCTCCCACCAGCTGATCGGCCACGGTGCGCGCCAGCCGCCGAGGAACAGCGTGGTGGCGAACGCCGACACGGTGATCATGTTGATGTACTCGGCGAGGAAGAACAGCGCGAACTTGAACGAGGAATACTCGGTGTGGAAGCCGCCGACCAGCTCGGACTCCGCCTCGGGCAGGTCGAACGGGGCCCGGTTGGTCTCGCCGACCGCCGCGATGCAGTAGATGATGAAGCTGGGCAGCAGCAGGACCGCGTACCAGCTCGGCGGGGTCGGGCTCCAGCCCATGATGTCGAAGGCCTGGGTCGGGTTGTTGCCCGCCTGGGCGGCGACGATCTGGGACGTGGACATGGTGCCCGCCGTCATGAAGACCGCCACGATGCTCAGGCCCATCGCGACCTCGTACGAGATCATCTGCGCGGCGGAGCGCAGGCCGCCGAGCAGCGGGTATGTCGAGCCCGACGCCCAGCCGGCCAGCACCACGCCGTAGACGGCCATGGACGAGCAGGCCAGCAGGACGAGCACCGAGATCGGCACGTCGGTCAGCTGCAGCGCGGTCTTGTGGCCGAACATCGAGACGACCGGCCCGAAGGGGATCACCGAGAACGCGGTGAACGCCACCGTCGCCGAGATCACCGGCGCGATGAAGTACACCACCTTGTCGGCGGTCTTCGGGATGATCTCCTCCTTGAACGGCAGCTTGACGCCGTCCGTGAGGCTCTGCAGCCAGCCCTTGGGCCCGACCTGGTTGGGGCCCGGCCGGACCGCCATCCGGGCCACGACCTTGCGCTCGTAGTTGATCGTGAACAGCGTCAGCAGCAGCAGGATGACGAAGACACCCAGCAGCTTGATCAGGACGATCCACCAGACGTCGTTCTCGAACGTCTGCAGGGTCGGGTCCTGCGCCTTCGCGAGAATCATCGAATTCATGCGGTAGCCCCCTGAGCGAGGATCGGGCCTGGCTGGCCGGCGCTGAGCCGGACTACCGCACCCGAGGTGACGCCGAGGCTGCGACGCAGCGTCGAGCCCGGCGAGTTTGTGGGCAGCCACACCACCTGCGGGGGCAGATCGGTGATCGCCGCGGGAAGGGTGATCGCGCCGCGGTCGGTGCCGACCGTGACGGCGTCGCCGTCGGCCACCCCGAGCGACTCCGCGAGGCCCTTGCCGATGCGGACCACCGGCGTGCGGGCCGTGCCGGCCAGCACCCCGTCGCCGTCGAGCAGCGAGCCGAGGTCGATCAGGTGGTGCCAGGACGCGAGCACCGCTTCCTGAGCGCCGAGCTCGGGCAGCGCGGCGGCGGCGACGGCCGGCGCGGCCGGGCGGTCGGCCCGACTCGCGGGCATGCTGCCCAGCTCACGGCGGATCGCACCGACGTCGCCGGTGCCCAATGAAATGCCTTTAGTCGCTTCTAGGGCGGTGGCGGGTTGGTTGGACGGGCCATCGGCCATCAGCGCCGCGACGGCCTCCAGCACCCGGCCGTCGGTCATCGCGGTGGTCTTCAGCACGGCCTCGAAGGTGCGCAGCCGGCCCTCCCAGTCCATGAACGTGCCGGGCTTCTCGGCGGCCGGGGCGATCGGCAGCACGACGTCGGCGCGGCGGGTGACCGCGCTCTGCCGCAGCTCCAGGCTGACCAGGAACGGGACCGCGTCGAGCGCCTGCTCGGCGAGCCGCGGGTCGGCCAGGTCGGCCGGGTCCACGCCGGCGACCAGCAGGGCGCCGAGGGTGCCGTCCGCGGCCGCCGCGACGATCGCGTCCGTGTCGCGCCCGACCGTGCCGGGCAGGGCGCCGGCCTCGATGTCCCAGGCCTTGGCGAGCTCGGCCCGCGCACCCGCGTCGGCGACCGGACGGCCGCCGGGGAGCAGGTTGGGCAGGCAGCCCGCGTCGACCGCACCGCGGTCGCCCGCGCGCCGCGGCACCCAGGCGAGCCGGGCGCCGGTGCGGGCCGCCAGCGCGGTGGCGGCCGAGAGACCGCCGGGCACGCTCGCGAGCCGCTCGCCGACGATCAGCAGCGCGCCGGGCACGGCGAGCGCGGCGGTCACCGTCGGGTCGGTGCCGAGCAGCCGGGCCTCGTCGCCGGGCACGGCCGCGATCAGCGTCGCGTCGAGCTTCTCAAAAACCCCGGCTGAGGTACGGCGCCACGGCCGTGACCTTGAGCTTGTTCTTCCCGTGGCCCTTGCGCAGCCGCAGGAAGAGGATCGGGCACTCCTCCTCGGGCTCGAGCCCGACGATGACCGCGGCGGGCGCGTTCTCGACGTCCTCGTAGGTCACATCGGTAGCCCCGGCGACGGAGGCGGCCAGGAAGTCCGCTTCCTCCCCGGACAGCGGGCGGGCCCGGAAGTCGATGTCGTTGGTGCCGAGCGCGACCCGGGCGAACTTCGCGTACGCGTACGCGTCCTCGACCGTGAGCCGGCCGCCGGTCAGCACGCCGACACCGCGGCCCTTCGCGGCCTGCAGTCCCTCGGCGGCCGCCAGCAGGGCCTCGCTCCAGGACGCCTCGCGCAGCTCGCCGGTCTTCGCGTCGCGGAGCATCGGGGTGGTGATGCGGTCGTAGGCGGTGGTGTAGCGGAAGCCCCACCGGCCCTTGTCGCAGTTCCACTCCTCGTTGACCGCCGGGTCGTCGCCGGCGAGGCGCCGCAGCACCTTGCCGCGCCGGTGGTCGGCACGCTGAGCGCAGCCGGCCGCGCAGTGCTCGCAGGCCGTCGGCGAGGAGACCAGGTCGAACGGGCGGGCCCGGAACCTGTACTGCTCGCCGGTCAGCGCGCCGACCGGGCAGATCTGGATCGTGTTGCCGGAGAAGTACGAGTTGAAGGGGACGTCGCCCGGGTCCTCGCCGGCGTCGCCGTCGCCGAAGCCCTCGCCGCCGAAGAAGTCGTCGCGGTAGACGTTGATCTGCTCGCCGGAGGAGCGGTCCATCAGGTCGATGAACTTGTCGCCGGCGATCTCCTCGGAGAAGCGGGTGCAGCGCTGGCAGAGGATGCAGCGCTCGCGGTCCAGCAGCACCTGGCTGGAGATGTGGATCGGCTTCTCGTATTCGCGCTTGTGCTCGTGGAACCGGGAGTCGCTGCGGCCGTTCGACATCGCCTGGTTCTGCAGCGGGCACTCGCCGCCCTTGTCGCAGGTCGGGCAGTCGAGCGGGTGGTTGGCGAGCAGCAACTCCATCACGCCGCCCTGCGCCTTGGCGGCGACCGGCGAGGTGAGCTGCGTCTTGACGACCATGCCCTCGGCCACCGTCTGGGTGCAGGAGGCGACCGGCTTGCGCTGGCCCTCCACCTCGACCAGACACTGGCGACAGGCGCCGGCCGGGGCCAGCAGCGGGTGGTCGCAGAACCGGGGGATGGCCGTGCCCATCCGCTCGGCGACCCGGATGACCAGCTCGCCCTTGGCGGCGGTCACCTCTACGCCGTCGACGGTCAGCGTGACCGTGTCCGTCTTCTTGGCAACGTCCGTCATATCAGTGCGCTCCTACCAGGGCCTTCTCGGACAGCCGCGGAGCGGTCCGGCCCTCGATGTAGTCCAGGTAGTCCTGGCGGAAGAACTTCAGCGTCGACATGACCGGCGTCGCGGCACCGTCGCCCAGGCCGCAGAACGAGCGGCCGAAGATGTTGTCCGCGGTGTCCTGCAGGGTGTCGAGGTCCTGGACGGTGCCCTGGCCGGAGAGGATCCGGCGGTACGTGCGGACCATCCAGTAGTTGCCCTCGCGGCACGGGGTGCACTTGCCGCAGGACTCGTGGTGGTAGAACTCCAGCCAGCGCCAGGTGGCGTAGACCGGGCAGTCCTGGTCGGAGAAGATCTGCATCGCCGTGGTGCCCAGGATCGAGCCCGCCGCGGCCACGCCCTCGAAGTCCATCGGGGTGTCGATGTGCTCGGCCGTCAGCAGCGGCGTCGACGAGCCACCCGGCGTCCAGAACCTCAGGTTGTGGCCCGGCTTCATGCCGCCGGCCAGCTCGATCAGCTCGCGCAGGGTGATGCCGAGGCCGCACTCGTACTGGCCCGGGTTGGCGATCCGGCCGGAGAGCGAGTAGATCATCGGGCCGGACGACTTCTCCGTGCCCATGCTCTTCCACCAGTTCGCGCCGCCCAGCACGATGTACGGCACGCTCGCGATGGTGCCGACGTTGTTGACCACCGTGGGGCTCGCGTACAGGCCGGCGATCGCGGGGAACGGCGGGCGCAGCCGGGGCTGGCCGCGGAAGCCCTCCAGCGAGTCGAGCAGCGCCGTCTCCTCGCCGCAGATGTAGGCGCCCGCGCCGCTGTGCACGACGAGGTCCAGGTCGAACCCGGAGCCGAGGATGTTCTCGCCCAGGTAGCCCTTGGCGTAGGCCTCCTTGACCGCGTTGCGCAGCCGGCGGGCGGCGTGCACGGCCTCGCCGCGGATGTAGATGAACGCCCGGCTGGCCCGGATCGCGTAGGACGCGATGATCGCGCCCTCCACGAGCGAGTGCGGGTCGTACGTCATCAGCGGTAGGTCCTTGCAGGTGCCCGGCTCGCCCTCGTCGGCGTTGATCACGAGGTAGTGCGGCTTGCCGTCGCCCTGCGGGATGAAGCCCCACTTGAGGCCGGTCGGGAAGCCGGCGCCACCGCGGCCGCGCAGGCCGGAGTCCTTGATGAGCTGGATCAGGTCGTCGGGGTGGACGTCCAGCGCCTTGCGGACCGCGGCGTAGCCGTCGAGCCGCTCGTAGGTGTCGATCTGCCAGGCGTCCGGCGAGAGCCAGCGCTTGGTGAGGACGGGGGTGAGCTTCTGGAGAACCTCACGCCGGGGCTGAGTCACTTCTTCTCCTCGTTACCAACGCTGTCACCGGCGGGCTTGCCGTCGCCGGCGGGCCGGTTGCCGGCGACACCGGCAGCCTCGGCGGCGTTGGACGGCACCGGGGCGGCATCCGTCTTCGTCGCGTCCGGCGCCGGGGTGGAGGCGGTGGGGTTGCGCGCCTCGGCCGCCCGTACCTCCGGGTCCTTGACATCCCCGGCCCGGACCGGGCCCGGGTCCTTGACCGCCTTGGCGGACTCGTCGCGGGCCGGCTTGGTGGTGGTGATCGGGGTGTCGATGTTGAAGTTCGCCACCGCGACGCCGTGCTCCTGGGCGAGGGTCACGCCGCGCAGCGTGGGCGCCCCGGCCGGGCCGCCGGCGACTGCGCCGTCCCGCTCGTCGGCGAAGCCCGCGAGCTGCACCTGCATCTCCTTGAGCGAGCAGATCCGCGCGCCGCGGACCGGCACCGGCTGCTCGCCCTTGCGCAGCTGCTCGACCAGCTCGACCGCCGACTCCGGCGTGGTGTTGTCCACCGCGAAGTCGTAGTTGACCGTCACGACCGGCGCGTAGTCGCAGGCCGCGAGGCACTCGGCGTGCTCCAGCGTGATCTTGCCGTCGGCCGTGGTCTCGTCGTGGCCGACGCCGAGGTGCTCGACCAGGCTGTCGTAGACCTCCTGGCCGCCGAGCACGTTGCACAGCGTGTTGGTGCAGACGCTGACCAGGTATTCGCCGGTCGGCCGCCGCTTGTACATCGTGTAGAAGGTCGCCACCGCGCCGACCTGGGCCTTGTTGATGCCCAGGATCTCAGCGCAGAAGGCGACGCCGCGAGGGCTGACGAAGCCCTCCTCGGTCTGCACCAGATGCAGCAGCGGGAGCAGCGCGGAGCGCTCGCGCCCGATCGGGTAGCGCGCGAGGATCTCGCGCGCCGGCTCCAGGAGCTTCTCGGCCAGCGGCGCGGCGGCCGGGGAGAAGTCCACCGTTGTGTCGGACATTTAGCGGTCACACCCACCCATCACGGGGTCCAGGGACGCGCCGCCGGCGATGACGTCGGCCAGCAGCGCACCCTCGGCCATCGCGGGGATGGCCTGGAGATTCACGAAGCTCGGGTCGCGGTAATGCACCCGGTACGGGTGGGTGCCACCGTCGGAGACGGCATGCACGCCGAGCTCACCCCGCGGGTGCTCGATGCCGACGTAGACCTGGCCCGCGGGGACCCGGAAGCCCTCGGTCACGAGCTTGAAGTGGTGGATCAGCGACTCCATCGACTGACCCATGATCTTGGCGACGTGCTCAAGCGAGTTACCCGAGCCGTCGAGGCCCACGGCCAGCTGCGCCGGCCAGGCGATCTTCTTGTCCGCGATCATGACCGGGCCCGGCTTGAGCTTGTCCAGCGCCTGCTCGACGAGCTTCAGCGACTCCCGGATCTCCGCCATCCGGACCAGGTAGCGGCCCCAGACGTCGGCGGTGGTCGCGGTCGGCACGTCGAACTCGTAGTTCTCGTAGCCGCAGTACGGCATGGTCTTGCGCAGGTCCCAGGCCAGGCCGGCCGAGCGCAGCACCGGTCCGGTGACACCCAGCGACAGGCAGCCGGTCACGTCGAGGACGGCGACGCCCTGCGTCCGCTCCTGCCAGATGACCTGGCCGGAGAGCATGGCCTCGTATTCCTTGAGCTTCTTCGGCAGGTAGACCAGCAGGTCACGGATCTTGCGGATCGCCGAATCCGGCACGTCCTGCGCGACCCCGCCCGGGCGGAAGTACGCGTGGTTCATCCGCAGGCCCGAGGTCTCCTCGAAGATGTCGAGGATGTACTCCCGCTCGCGGAAGCCGTACAGCATCATCGAGATCGCGCCGAGCTCCATGCCCGTGGTGGCGAGCCAGACCAGGTGCGACGAGATCCGGTTGAGCTCCATGAAGAGCACCCGGATGGTCGTAGCGCGCTCGGTGATGTCGTCGGTGATGCCGAGCAGCTTCTCCACCGCGAGGCAGTAGCCGGCCTCGTTGAACAGCGGCGCCAGGTAGTCCATCCGGGTCACGAAGGTGGTGCCCTGGGTCCAGTTGCGGTACTCGAGGTTTTTCTCGATGCCCGTGTGCAGGTAGCCGACGACCGGCCGCACCTGGGTGACGGTCTCGCCCTCGAGCTCCAGCACCAGCCGCAGCACGCCGTGCGTCGACGGGTGCTGCGGACCCATGTTGACGACGATCTTCTCGTTGCTCAGCGGGTCGATGCTGCCGGTGATGGTGTCCCAGTCGCCGCCCGTGACGGTGAAGACCCGGCCTTCGGTGGTCTCGCGCTCGGCGGCATACCCGGCTTCGCTGGTCGTCTGGCTTGTCATTGGTAGACCCTCCGCTGATCCGGCGGCGGAATTTCGGCGCCCTTGTACTCGACGGGCACGCCGCCGAGCGGATAGTCCTTGCGCTGCGGGTGGCCCTCCCAGTCATCCGGCATCAGGATCCGGGTGAGGTTGGGGTGGCCGGTGAAGACGACGCCGAACATGTCGTAGATCTCGCGTTCCTGCCAGTCGGCAGTCGGATACACGCTGGTCACGCTCGGCAGGCTGACGCCGTCCGGCACCGCCGCCTCCAGGCGGACCCGGCGGCGGTAGGTCATCGAGGTGAGCTGGTAGCACAGGTGGAAGCGGCGGTTGTCGCCGCCCAGGTAGTCGACCGCGTCCACCGAGGAGCACAGCTCGAAGCGCAGCGACTCGTCGTTGCGCATGATCTGGCAGACCTCGGCGATCCGTTCCGCCTTGATGTGCAGGGTCAGCTCGCCGCGGTCGACGACGACCTTCTCGATCGCGTCGGCGAAGCCGGGGTAGGCCTCCTCCAGCGCGTCGTAGACCTCGTCGAAGTAACCGCCGAACGGGCGCGGGGTGTCGGCGGCGGTCGTCCGGGGACGGACCAGGCCGCCGAAGCCGGACACGTCGCCGGTGCCCTGGATGCCGAACATGCCCTTCTCCGGGCTGGACGGCGTCTCCGCCGGAGAGCCGAGCTGCGCGCCCTCCGGAGTCGGTTCGATGCTCATTGGCCACCCTCCCGAAGGTGCGGTTGCAGCTTCATCCAGTTTTCGATGCGGAGCTGCTCCTCGCGGCCTTCCTTGACGGCCTGCGTCCACTCCGCCCGGCGGACCTTGTCGACGCGGTACGACGACGGCATGGCGCCGGGGGCGACGATCGGCATCTTGCCCGCGGCCTTGCGGGCCTCGAGCATCTTGCGGCCGTTCGGGCCGAGCGGGGCGGCCATGACCTTCTCGCGCATCTTAAGGATCGCGTCGATCAGCATCTCCGGGCGCGGCGGGCAGCCGGGCAGGTAGATGTCGACCGGCACGATGTGGTCGACGCCCTGCACGATCGCGTAGTTGTTGAACATGCCGCCCGACGAGGCGCAGACGCCCATCGAGATGACCGAGCGCGGCTCGGGCATCTGGTCGTAGATCGTGCGCACGACCGGGGCCATCTTCTGGCTCACCCGGCCGGCGACGATCATCAGGTCGGCCTGCCGCGGCGAGGCCCGGAAGACCTCCATGCCCCAGCGACCGAGGTCGTAGTGCGGTCCGCCGGCGGCCATCATCTCGATGGCGCAGCAGGCGAGGCCGAAGGTGGCGCCCCAGAACGACGACTTGCGGGCCCAGTTGGAAAGCTTCTCCACCGAGGTCAGCAGGATGCCGCTCGGCAGCTTCTCTTCGATTCCCATATCAGTCAGTCCCAGTTCAATCCGCCGCGTCGCCACACGTAGGTGTAGGCGATGAAGACAGTGACGATGAAGAGGACCATCTCGACGAAGCCGAACAGGCCGAGCGCCTCGAAGGACACCGCCCACGGATACAGGAAGATGGTCTCGAT
>NZ_QHHV01000271.1:0-18538 GCF_003947245.1 Actinoplanes sp. ATCC 53533
GCCGGACGGTCCAGCCGACTCGGTGGCGAGAATCAGGACGCTCGCGCAGACCCTGCGTGACCATCTCAAGCTCGTAGTAATCGACCTGGATCCGGGCGACAACGCTCAGGTCATCTTCGAGACGCTCAACCATCGCGGGGCGCCGCTGCTGGCCGCCGACCTGATCAAGAATTTCGTGTTCCAGCTCGCCGGAGCGCACGGCGCCGACGTCGTCGCCCTATACCGAACGCATTGGCAGGAGCTCGACGGCGACTACTGGCGAGCGCGGGTGGCCCGCGGCCGGCAGTACGTGCCACGCGTCGACATCTTCGTCAACCACTGGATGGTCGCCCGGTTCCGCAAGGAGATACAGGCCGATCGCATCTTCACCGCGTTCCGGGACGAGGTGCTCGCCGGCAAGCTGGAGATCGAGCCGCTGCTGGCCGACCTCGCGGCCGGGGCGAAGACCTTCGCCACCCTCGACAGCTGGCCAGCCAATTCAGCCGTGGGCCGGTTCCGTTACCGGGCGCTGCAGGCTTTGGACTCAGCGGTTGTCACTCCGCTGCTGCTGTGGCTGCTGCGGTGGCCTGAGAAGGACCTGCCGACCCAGCAGCGGGACAAGGCGCTGGCGAGCTTCGAGAGTTGGCTGGTGCGGCGCGTGCTGTGTCGGCTCACCGCCAAGGACATCAACCGGTTGGTGCTCGATCTCTTGCGGGAGCTGAGCGCCGCCGGACCAGCCCATGCCGGTGACGTGGTCGAGGAGTTCCTGGCCGCCCAGACCGCCGATTCTCGGGTGTGGCCCGCCGACGAAGTCGTCCGGGCGGCCCTGGAGACCGAGCCGGTTTACAAGGCGCTGCTGCGGGCACGGCTGCGCATGGTGCTCGAGGCTATCGAAGACCGCCGCCGGACCAGTAAGAGCGAGGAGGCTTCCTGCCCACGCGGGCTGACCGTGGAGCACATCCTGCCGCAGGCGTGGCGCGAGCATTGGTCGGCCGACATCGTCACGGAAAGCGACGCCGCCGAGCGTGACAGTCTCGTGCACACGCTGGGGAATCTAACGCTGGTCAACAACCGGCTCAACCCGGCGCTGTCCAACCGGCCCTGGACTGACGAACAGGCCGTCGAGCGCGGTCTGGGCCTGACCGGCAAACGCACCGAGCTGGCCAGGCACAGCACCCTGAAGCTCAACGCCGACCTGATCCACGGTGCCGTGACGGGATGGGGTCATGACCTCGTGCGGGCCCGCACGGCCGAACTCACCCAGATGGTTCTGGAGATTTGGCCTGCGCCGCGAGACCTCGCACCAACGCTTGTACCAGCCCAGCAGGATCCGCTGCCCTCCGGCGACGAGTCGACCGCCGACGGCAAGTACCAGCCGCTCACCCAATGGCTGCTTGCCCAGACCGTCGACGAGCTTCCGATGACCTTCGATGACTTGGAAGACGTACTCGGATCTCCGCTGGCGCCGTCCGCACGCCGGCACCCGCCGTACTGGTACTCGCCTACGAACTCGCTGGGCAAGTCCATCGCAGCCGCGGACTTCAAGGCGACCGGCGTCAACCTCACTGAGGAAAGACTCGTCCTCCGTCGCAGATCAGCCTGACGTCTCTGAGCCGTCATCCAGCGTGAGCTGACGGGGAAGCCGCTCGGCGGCACGTCGATGCTCTTCGTCGTGTCGGACGATGTTGAGTTCCAGTAGCCGGTCGAGGATCTCCTGGCGTGCCCGCGGGCCGACGGTGTAACGCATACCTTGGCGGGTGTCATGAAAGTCGTGATCCAGGTTCAGATCGTCCCAACCGTAGGTATGCATCACCTCATAGTCGATGTCCACGTGGATACGGCGTAGGCCGGCGATGTCTTCGTCGTGGCAACCCTTGTCGTGCACCATGTTGTACGTGGCAGTTAGCCCTGCCTGCCGAGCCAGCATCATGTCTCGCCGGAAAGTATCCAGACAACCGCCCAGCCGCCGCAGCTCGTCGGTTGGCTCCGGTAGGGCGAACGTCTCGAACACGTCGGAAGGGGTGTAGCGGAGGTCGTTCCTCATCGACGACGCCCGGGTGACGGTCCACCAGTAGTGGGGCGAACTGGAAAGCAACGCCAACATGGCCGTATCGTCCGTCGCGAACACCCCAAGCATGTGAGAGAAGACTCGCCCAGTGGGCACCATCACCGGCATCACCGTCTTGCTGACCAGCGCAATCACGACCACCCGGTCTAACCCTGCGATCGCCCGGACCATCGCGGGACGTTTCTCCGCGTAGTGCCACCAGAAGTCTCGATACACCTTGCGGTTGTTGCGGTCGCGCTCGGGCTTGACCAAGCTGCGGACTCGGTCGTAGCAGTCGGGGTAGGTGCGGGCTCGGGCTTCGGGCCAGTCGCGGAAGTTGATGACGTAGCGGCTGCCGGAGCAGTCCGGGCGGCCGTTCAGGTCCTGGCCGTTGAGGTACGGAAAGAGCACGTCCCGATTGCGCCTGTCCTCCTCGATCAGCGCCAATCCCTCATCCGGAGCCATCGTGAAGCCGAGCCCGAGAACGTAGGAACCGATGAACGAGCGGCTGGCGTTGGCGACGAGCCGGTGTGCGGGCCCGCTGACCCGCGAACGAACGTCGAGTGACGCCGTGATGCCGGGAACCTGGTTTCCGTCCAATGCGAGCACGGCTGTTGGGGCAGGTGGCCGCCAAGCAGTGTTCACGATGCAGACCTGGAGTGCCGCCGATCGTGTGGGCCAAGGGCGACTCTTGGTGGCCCGGCGGATAGCCACACCCTGTTCTATCAGTCGATCAAGGCTAACTTGGCGGCTGTCGCCCTGCCACAGGGTATTGGTGGCAATCAGGGCAGTGATGCCGTCGTTGTTCACGACTTCGTGGCTGCGCACGACGAAGTACGCCACCAGGTCGGCGCTGCCCCGCACTCTGCCGCCCACCCAGCGCACAAGGAACTCGCGGTATCGCCGCCCCAGGACATCGGTCAACTTCTGGCCGCCTAAGTACGGCTGGTTGCCGATCACCGCGTCGAAACCGCCCTTCTCAAAGACGTCTGCGAAGACCAGGGGCCAGTGCAGCGGAGCTCGCGGTGGGCTGCCATGCGGGAAGTCAACTGAGAGCCAACTATCTGCCAACCGCCGCGCTTGATCGATCACACCCGGCATATCCGCCATGATTCTGCGGGCGAAATCCGCGACGGCGGCCAGATCATCGTCCAGCTCACGTTCGGGCCGGCCGGCGTTCTTAAGCATGGCGCCAGTGACCAAGTCGGCGATCAGAGCAGCGGAGCCGGTCCGTGCAAGAACCTGACGCCACGTGCGAGACTTCGCCACTACGCTCGCCAAGCTGTCATCTGGTTTCCCTGCCAGCTCGCGGCGTGTCCGGGCGAGGTCGGCGACCATGTCCCGAACGCCGCGGCCGGGGTCTCCCAGCCACTTGGCTTGCAGTCGTCGCCCAGCGGTTGTGTCGAAGTGCAACTCCTCGAGTTGATCCAGTGAGCGGATGCCGATCAGTGAATCTCCCGCCACGATGTGGTGGTCCAGGAAGGTGAACGGCTTCGCCGGATCCATCGAGATCAACCACAAGCTCAACTTGGTGATCTCGGTAGCCATCGGATTGATGTCGACGCCGAAGAGACAGCGTTGGATGATCGCCCGACGAGCACGGATAGTCAGCGGATCGGCCTCCACATCATCGGGTGGCCCATCTTTCTGGGCAACACTCACGAGTCTCGCGGCCTCGCTGTCACCCTCCTCTGCCCATGCTTCCATCAGGCGTTGCCCCAGGTAGCGGCACGCCGCGACGAGAAAGGCGCCGGAGCCGACCGCGATGTCTGCGATACGAAGATCGAGCAACTCCGCACTGGGCTTCACCTGCCAGCGCGACCGATCGGTCGTTTCCCTAGGGCCCGGCCGGTATGCCAGATCGTCCAAAGCACCGTCTACCACCTCGCTCGCAAAGTCCGGCGGGGTGTAGTGGGCGCCTGCACTCGCGCGGCTTTGCGATGCAGTGATGAACAGGGCGCCTGGTGCAATGACCAGCGGCTGGCCGCGCAGGTCACGGCGCAGAATGCCCAGGTACGGGAGTATCCGGAGCGCCAGATCATGATCACCATTGGCGGCGGCGTAGAGGAGGGGGAGCATCTCGGCTCGGGCCTTTTCCGACACTGTCAGCCTGGCGGCGAGACTCTCGACTGTCCCGGCGCTCTTCTTCCCGTAGGCATCGACGAGCGCTGCAGCCCGTTCCGATGAACTCCTCCGGGGCCGGTCATGATGTTCCAGGTTGGCCAACGCGATCTCCGTCGTCTTTCCTGGACCCCATTCGATTCCGAGCATGACCTCGCTGGCCCGCTGTGCGTCGTACGCCAACAGCAACTCGTAAACATGCCCGATCTGCTCGACACCGAGCGCACGGAAGGACAAGCGACGCAGTTCGCGGCCGAGCTCGACGTACCGTATCGCCTTCAGTAGATGGAGCACGGTGCGGTCGTCGATCCATACGTCCGGCAGCCACGGATGAGTCGCCGGATCGAACATCGGCCCGTCGTAGGTCGGCAGCACGAGCCGTCCGTGTACCACGCCCGAATGGATTGCCTCGCTGAGCGCAAGGAGTTGTAGCCACGCGCTACGGGAGTGCTCAAGATCCTGCTCGCTTGCCTCCTGACTGCGACGCTCCAGATGCTCGGCCAGATGCCGGACCGAGTAGGAGGCGGCGTACAGGTCATTATCTGCTGGGAGTAGCCGGCGTTCCTCGGCATAGAGGAGAAAGACCACTCGCATGACCATCGTGACTGCGGCGTGGAATGCCTCATGCCCCGACACCTCTGCCAGACCGGGTCGGCGCTGTTCAAAGGCGCGCACATCGTGCCAACCCATGGCGCCGACCAGCATCTCCACAGCTTGACGGACCTGCGCGCCAAGGACACCGGTGACCTCCACCTGTCTGTCCAGGCTCTCTCGCAGGAGCGCTGGCAGCTTTTCCCCGTCTGGAACGCCGAAGAACCGCCGCCGCTCTAGTAGGGAGCAGAACGCCCGGATCACGGAACGCTCGGAAGCCTCCGGCCAGGTCGCCGTGTCAAAGATCGCCGTTGACGTGACTGACTGTGGTGGTGCCGCGACGAGTGCGAACCAGCGGCCGTCACTGACCAAGCCGAGTGGCACCCGCTGGTGCCGGCACAGTCGAGCCATGCGGTCCACTGGCGTCGCTGGCCAATCATCGCCTTTGATCCGCGTGTTCGGATGGTGGCCAGGCTTCAGCATCATTCCCAACAACCTGGGGACGGCGGTCTGAGGCTCGACCAGCGCGAAGTCCGGCTCAACCGACGTGCTGAACTCCGGAACGGCAATGCCAAGATGGCCAAGACGATCGCGTCGGAACTGGTCACCCCATCCGCACAGTTGACGTAGCAGAAATTCGACCCATGGGTCTGGGTCGAAATCGCCGTTTGCCCGAGCGGTCTTCATTTTGGTCCACCACACTGGATCGACCGCTTCCAGGATCGGCCACACCCTACTGAGCACGGGAAGGGCCAAGAACGGCCCAGATACACCAACCAGTGCGAGCCAGTCTTGATGATCCTCGACGAAATCCCTGCGCGATCGCGTGCTACGACTCATGGGCGGGCCCCTCGCCTGACCATGCCGGCACGAGGATGCAGCACGACGCCTTCGACGGTTCGCGGCCGTCATCAGACAGACAAGCAACACTGCGTGCCGAACCTTGGCGTTACTCGGTGCACAAACTCGATCACTCACTGCAATGTCGTTGCTGGCATCGTGCCTTAGATCGACCGCAACCCACAAGGCCAAGTCGCAACTCAGCCTGTTCGATCCGGCACGCGCGACACCCAGATCGGCGAGCGACGCAAGGTCACCGACCAAAGTGGCGGTCGGCCGCGAAGCTGTCCGTGCGACCGAGCGGGCGTGGTGGCGGCGCGCAGCCTTCGGTGTGGCCGGATACAGGCGTCTGTCGTCCGGTTAGGGGATCTACGTTGAGCAGTCACCCAGCCAGCCTGGGTGTATTGGCTGCCGGTGGCCGCCACATTGGTTAGAGAGGCGGCCCGCCGCTGGCGAGATGGAAGATCGGCCGGGGTCGGTAGCCACGTCGGGCGTACATGCGACGGTTCCGCGGGCCGGTGGCTTCGAGGTAGGCCGGCGTGTCGGCAGCGTCGAGTTCGGCGTGGTGGTGGGCGAGCAGACCGCTGCCGAGGCCGCGGTGTTGCTCGTCGGGGTGCACAGCGAGTAGGGCCAGGTAGTGATGTCGCTGGTCGTACGGGTGGTGAGCGTGCATCGCCTGGTCGAGTACGGCGAAGCGCGGCTCGAATGCCCCGGTGATCTCTGCGAGGCGCCGGCCGTAGTCGGGCAATTCTGGAAATGGCCCGCCGTCGATGGCATACCAGACGGCTACAGCGCCATTTCCGCACAGCTGCACCCGGCCGCGAGCGAGGGCTTGTTCGGTCAGCAGGGCGAAGTAGGGCTGGTAGATGCGGGCGCGGGTGTCGAGGTGCGGGATGAGCCAGCCGGCGAGGTCTCCGTGCAGGAACGCCTCGGTCAGCACCTCCGCGACGGCAGGCAGGTCGTCCGAAGTCGCGATGCGGATGGCAGCCCGCAGCGGGAAGGCCATCGCGGTCACCGGCCGGTCGGAGTAAGCGTGCGGTCGTCGGTGGTGACGCTGTTCGCGCCGCGCCCGATCGCCGCGTACGTCTGCGGCCGGGTGGTCCTGAGGATGAGCGCCCAGACAACACCGACCGCTGCGGCAACCGCGTAGACGGCGGGCAGTTGCCAGCGCAGGTCAGAGGCGGGATCGACCCCGAGCAGCGTGGCGAACTGGTCGAGCGTGACCACGAGCACCGCACCGAGCGCGGCAGTCGCAACGATCGGGGCGAACAGGCCGCGGCCGACGCCAAGGTCGGCGCGGTTGGCGGGGCGGGCGAAATAGGCGATCACCGCGATCGAGGTGGCGACCATGAGGATCAGGACGCCGAGTCCGCCGAGGACGGTGAGCCAGAAGAACAGCCGGACGATGGGATCCCAGCCGGCGATTGCGTAGACGGCCAGCACGAGCGCGGCCAGTGCGGTCTGGGTCAGCGAGCCGGTCAGCGGTGCCCGGGTGCGTGGGCTGGTCCGGCCCAGAATGCCGGGTAGGACGCCTTCGCGGCCGAGGGCGAAGAAGTAGCGGGCGGCGGTGTTGTGGAACGCGAGCAGGGCGGCGAACAGGCTGGTGATGAACAGCAGGTGCCCGAGGTCGATCATCGTCTGCCCGACATACGGCGCTACCAGGGTGAAGATCAGTTCCGTGCCGTCGCTGCGGGCAGCGTCGACGATCCGGTCGGGGCCGGTGGCGACGGACATGGCCCAGGCGCAGAAGGCGTAGAGCAGGCCGATGATGGTCAGCGCGAGGTAGGTGGCGCGGGCGACGGTCTTGTGCGGGTCTTTGGATTCCTCGCTGAACACGGCGGTGCCTTCGAAGCCGACGAACCCGGCGACCGCAACGGCGAGGGCGGCGCCGATCCCGCCGGTCAGCACGTTGCCCAGGGACAGGGTAGTGACGGTGATGCCGCCGGGTGCGGGGTGGCTGACCTGGACGATCGCGTAGCCGACGGCGACGGCGATCTCGGCGATCAGCAGGATGGCCAGGACGCGGCTGTTGAGGTCGATGCGGCGTACGCCGAGTAGTGCGACGATGGCCCAGGCGGCGTAGGCGCACAGCCACCAGGGCAGGTGCACCCCGAACCGGGCGGCCAGGAACGGGGCGAGGACGCCGCCGAATCCTCCATAGAGACCGATCTGCATGGTGTTGTAGCCGACCAGCGCGACGAACGCTGAGCCGACGCCGAGGGGTTTGCCCAGGCCGTGGGTGACGTAGGTGTAGAAGGCGCCGGCGTTGAGGATCCGCCGGGACATCGCCACGTACCCGACCGAGAACACCGCCAGCACGAGGGCGATGATCACGTACGCGATGGGAATGCCGGTGATGCCGGTGACCGCGAAGCCGGTGGTGGCGCCGCCCGCCACCACGGTCAGCGGGGCGGCAGCGGCCATGACGGTGAACACCAGTGGCCACACGCCGAGCCTGCTACGGGCCAGGGTGGCGGTCACGGTGCCGGCGGTTTCCCGGAAGGCGCTGGGCATGGTCGGGTTCTCCTCGATCATTAGGTAGGCCGGTGTCAGGTACGGGTGATGACGGTGTCGCCGACGGCGGCTTCGGTGTGGGCGAGCAGGTCCTGGATGGGTGCTGGGGCGTGGGCGGCGGCGTCACGCAGGCCGGCTTCCAGGGCGGCGGTTGCGCCGAGCAGGACCGAACGGTGTAGGTCCGTGGCCAGTACCAGCCCGCCAAGGACGGTGTCGACGTGGTCCAAGGGCTGCCCGGCCCGAAGGCGTTGGGACAGCCTCGCCCAGGGCCAGGCTGCGGTGTTCATGTTCGCGGGCACGTATCGCACGCGGCGTCCCAGGAGACTGCGGGTGACGTCCTCGCGCAGGTGACCGGCCCGCAGCAGTCGTGCCGCGACGTCGGGGTAGACAGTTTGGGCGAGGAACGGCAGCCAGGTCCGTACCGGATGGGTGGTCGGCTCGGTGGCGAGGCGGTCCAGGATCGTATGGGCGAGTGCGTCGACCGGCGGCGTGAAGTCGATCACCACGACTTGGCCGGTGTGCAGGGTGATCCGGCGGGTCAGGACCAGTTCGGCGAGCAATCCGGCGGCCAGTCCGAGCCCGGCGATGTGCCCGTTCAGCAGAAGCCGGCCGTCGTGGTCGCGGTGTACCAGCCGGAACACGTCGTCAGCCACCAATGGCCATATGAGTCGGTCCCCGTGCGCTGGGCGGTTCCGGCCAGTGACCGGCCACGATCCGACGGCGGCGTGCCGGCCGCCGCTGTGGGCCGACGCGGGGCCTTGCGCACGTTCGGCGTCAAGGTACGCCATCACGGCAGCGCCCGTCCGTGGCGGCCGTGATCAGATCCGGCTCGGCTGCCGGTGGAGAACTCCAGAAAGCTGGGTGCTTTCGCGTGCACGGTGCTGTCTCCTCTCCACAAGGGCTCGTCGTGGTGCAGCCCCGAGGCTGGCGAAGACCGGTGTCGTGCAGCTGGGGGACCTGCTACGACACCTCACGCCCACCCCGGGGTCGTCCACAGCGCCGCTGACCTGCCCGTACGCTTCGGGTAGCGCTGGCGATCACGGCGGCGCGCATCGACGATCTCGTGTGGTGCACGCCATTTCCAGGGCCACGGTGGGGGTGCACCCGGGACCCCACCGGGTCCGGTGCGGCCATGTGTGTCTGCGGATCGGAGCGCGTGGTGCGTCGTTGGGTGAGTAGGGTCGAGCTGCCGATTGCTCGACCACTGAGGCGAAGGGTTCCGATGGAGTTCCGGCCGATCGCGCGTGCCACAGGGGCGTTTCAGGAATCGCTGACCGGCGAACAGATCCAGGAAATCTGTCGGCGCGTCTTCGACGCCGATGCACTGGCGGCGGTGGAGCTGGGCCTCGGGATGTACAACAACACCTATCGGGTCGAGGTGAAGGGCCAGCTCCGGCCGGTGGTGCTTCGCGTGGCTCCGGTGCCGGGGCGGCAGTTCCGCAGCGAGCGGGAGCTGATGCGCAACGAGTACGCGACCGTGCCGTGGCTCGCGTCGCTGGCGGCGTTGATGCCGCGGGTGTTGGCGGCGGACTGGACCCATGAGGTCGTCGGCCGGGATTACCTGGTGCAGACCTTCCTCGACGGGCTCCCCGCGCCGGAGCACCTGGGCAGTTACCCGCGCAGCTCCTGGACGGGTTACTACCGGCAGATGGGGACGATCGCGGGCCGGGTGCACGCGATCCGTGGTCCGCACTTCGGGTGGGTGACCGGGCCGGGTTACCTGAGCTGGAGCGAGGCGGTGGTGGCGTCGCTGACCGATATCGCCGCCGACGTCGAGGGCGTCGGTCTGGACGGCGGTGACCTGCGGGCGGCGGTTGTCGCCGCCGAGCGGCACCGTGACGTCCTGGAGGAGATCCGGGAGCCGCGGCTGCTGGCAGGCGACCTGTGGAACGTCAACGTGATGCTCGACCCGGTCGCTGCCGAGCCGACGATCACCGGCGTGCTGGATCTGGATCGCACCTGGTGGGGTGATCCGGCGGCGGACTGGACGATCCGGATGGCATCGGCGAAGCCCGGCACGGAACGGGACGCGTTCTGGGAGACCTACGGGCAGCCGGACCGATCCGAGCCCGCGACCGTGCGCGGGCTGATCTACGAGCTGCGCCACCTCGGGACGATTCGGCTTGAACGGCACCGGCTCGGCAACGCCGACGGCGTGCGCACCTCCTATGCGGAGGTGGCTGCCGTGCTCGCCCGCCTGGCCTGAGCGGAGCCAGTCAGGCGGTAGCCACGACCATGACCGGCCGGAGCAGATGAGCGGTAGGCAGCCGGCATCGTGCCTCGGCCGGCAGTCCGCACGTCGTGGAACCATCCAGTTTTCTGACCGAATTTAAGATCAAGAACGCTCTGAGCTGGACTCCTACGTCGTGAGCATGTGCGGCACGCGCATGATTTTGGACAGTTGAAAGTCACTCGATTGAGCTAACACGTAAATATGATTCGAACTTGCTTTGTCAGCTGACCGTTGGTGCCCCAGCGGTCTGACGATCATCTATCGCGAGCGTCCGAACGGCCTGACAACCATGGGCCAACCTTGCATGGTCGACTCGTGGGGGGATAGCGTGCCTTCATGGCTCAGATCATCGACAAGATCTCCTCTCAGGCCCTTTTGGGTGCCGGTCTTCCCTTGATGTTGAAGCTGGGTGAACGGGTAAATCCGGCGCCGTTGAATGCGTCGGCAACCAACCAGGAGCAGGAGAGCAACCCGCAATACGAGAACAGTCCTCAAGGGCCCACTATGCGTCCGTGGCGCACTCAGACCGACAACGGCGGAGAAACCAACACCGACTATGCCGAGGACTAAAGTCTCGGGGCCGCTAATCATTTCCGATGACCTAGACGGTAGTGCGGGGCTGGTCGTCGAGCGCCTCTTAGCGCGGGGGCACGATGCCCACGTAGTCGAATGCGAGCGCTTGGCTTCGTCGGACTATTCTATCGTGATCGACCATAGCGGTGGACACCAGCCATGCGTTCGGATCATTGACGTCAAGGCTGGATCTGAATATTACATAGGGTCGGAGACCAGAATTCTCCGGCGGAGGCCTGCCTTCCCGACTTTCGGCAGCGAGTCGGACCTCGATCCTGGCGTCAAATCTTTCATCCAGGCGCAGTACAGGAATACGCTGAATATGCTGTTCGCTTCTGAAGCCGTCTGGATGAATCCAGTAGGAGCGGACCGCCGCTTCGACCAGAACAAGGTGCTCGGATCACACCTTGCAAGTCGCGTGGGCATGGAGTGCATACCGACAGTTCTGACCGATTCGCCGGCGGCGTTCTGCGAAGCTGTCCAGCGCTTCACGAAGCATGGCGACGACATTGCAGTTAAGCCGACTGGGGCCTGGTCGGCTGTTATCGACAACGACTACGAGTCTGTGCTTTCACTCTTCACGAGCCGTCTCGACGGGTCGGCGGCGCTGGGTATGGCGGAGGCAGTATCGCTGGCGCCGGTGTTTGTCCAGCCGTACGTCGATAAGGCTTACGAACTTCGTGTCACCGTGGTTGCCGATGAGATTTTTACTTGTCGAATCGAGTCGCAGGCAACCGAACGAACACAAACTGACTGGCGTCGCTACGACCTGCCCAATACCCCGCATTCGCCAGCTGTGCTCGACGCCTCCACGACCTCTGCCCTACGAAGTTTTATGGAGTCGAGTGCGCTTGTATATGCAGCATTCGACTTCATCGTGACCAGGGATTATCGGACCATTTTCGTGGAGGTGAACCCCGCCGGCCAGTTTGGTTGGATTGAGGAACTTACGGGATTGAAAATCAGCGACGCTATCGTTGATTGGCTAACAGCCGGGAATGCCTAACGCCAGCTCCTGGAGATGCAGCAGATCGGCTTGGAGGCTGGCAATCTGTTGGCCCTGAGCCCGACTATTGCGGGCGGTGGCGAGTCGGTCACCGAGAGCCTTGTTGTCCGAGTTGAGAGTCCGTACTTGATGCTTGAACGTCGTGTTCTCGGTGACCAGCCGTTGGAAGGTGCAGAAGCCGCCGTCGGCGGGGATGGACCGCCAGCTGAGGTTCAGCGCCAGCGCGAGGGCCTGCCGGTGCGGTCCCATCGCTCGTCGGTCAGGCATCGGACGCCGGTGAAGCCCGCAGTGCCGAGATCAGCGGGCCAGTTGGAGTGGCGGTGCCGTGCGGGCAGGCGGGGGTCGCCCGGGATGCGGGGATGCCAGCCGGTCAGGACCAGGCGGCCTCCCGGTCGCAGGATTCGCCGGGCCTCGCGGGCTGCGGTGACCCGGTCACTGGCGTATTGCATGGCGTCGATAGAGACCGCTGCGTCCGCGACGTGGCTCGCCAGCCCGGTCGCGGTCCGGTCTGCCACGACGAAGTGGGCGGCGGCCGGTGGTGCGATCGCTCCCGCACGGTGGTATGCCTGGGAGGTCGCGATTTGGGAGAAGTCGATGCCGACAAGGCTCGCGCGGGTGCGGCGGGCGAGCCAGAGGCCGGGTCCACCTCGGCCGCAGCCAAGGTCGACGAGGCGGTGGCCCGGTCGCAGGTCGAGGCCGTGCAGGACAGCGTCGAGCAGCGACGAGGAAAGGAATGAGTACGGTTCGATCTCCGGCGGGAGATGAGGATCGACGAGCTGGACGGTGGCGGCGAAGCGGCTGTGGGCGGCCTCGGTGCGGAACAGGTCGTCGAAGTCGCGGGCGGTGATCATCGTTTCCTGACCGGCACGGGATCTGGTGACGGCGTCGTGGCCGGAGCGGGTTGGACGTCGACGGTCACGGCGGCGTGAAGCCGCTGTGCGTAGCGCTCGACGGTCGCCGGGCTGGTGCCGGTCACGATGAAATGGCCGATCCGGTCACTGTTACGGCGGGCCTCGTGGACGGCGGCACCGGGTCTGGCTCGCAGTTGGACCTCGGGGACGTGAGGTCCCCGCGTGGGTAAGCCCTCGGCTCCCCGGAACAGGCCGGTGCGGCTGCTGGTGATGAAGCGGATGGTCGCGTAGCCGCGGCGGGTCGGGGTGAGATCCGCAGGCCGGCCGAGGGCGATGTCCAGGAGTGCGGCCCACGGGTCTATGCCGAGGGCGTGCTGGAGGAGAAGGCCGATGCGTCCGGCGCCGATACGGGCGCCGATCTCGATCACGGAGCATACGGCGTAGGGTCGCACGATGACCTCCGTATGTGAGGCTCCGTTGCGGATGCCGACGGCGGTGATCGCCCGTTCGGCCTGCTTGAGGATGGCGCGTTCAGTGGTGATCGGCAGGCGGGTGGGCAGGCTGTGACCGATCTCGACCCGGTGCGGGCCGCTGGTGACCAGCTTCCGGGTGATGCACAGGTGGGTGGTGCGTCCGTCCTGGGTGAGCGACTCGACGCTGTACTCGGCACCGTCGAGGTGCTCCTGAAGAAGCACTCGGGGATCGGCGAGTAGCCCGTGCATGGGCCGGGCGGTGCGCGCGTCGGCCCACGCAGCAGCGAGATTTTCGCCGTTGTGGACGACGGTCACGCCAGCGGAGCCGGCCGTGGCGGCGGGCTTGACCACGCAGGGGAACGGCCAGCCGAGCGTGGTGAGGCGCTGGAGGGCGTGCTCCGGGTTGTGGATGACCAGGCTGCGGGGTGTGGCAACCCGACTGCGACGGAAAGCCTCCTGCATCAAGATCTTGTTGCGGGCGGCGATGGCACGGCTCGGGTCGTTTCCGGGGAGCCCGAGTGCCGCGCACACGGTGGCCAGCAACGGCGTGAGGTACTCGTTGGTGGTCAGGGCGGCGTCGGCTCGGATCAGGCGGGCGTGGTCAACCACCTCGTGAAGTGCGCAGTCGGGCTGGGTGAAGTCGACGGGTAGTCGGCTGGCGAGGGCGGGAGGACACGGTGACGTGTGCGGGCCGTGTCGAGAAAGGACGCCGTGGACCTGGTAGCCGCGGCTCTCAGCGGCGGCGATGAGCGCACCGGCCTCGGGCCCGCTGGGGTCGAGCAGGAGGATCCGGACGGTCACAGGTAGTCCTCGCAGCCGCCGAGCCGGTGGGTGTCGAGGGTGAAGCAGTGGAAGCCTCCGCCGAACAGGCGTCGGTGTCGGTGCCGCACGGCCACGGTGTCGAATCCCTCGGCGTCGAGGAGTTGGCGCAGCTGAGGACAGTCTTCGTTGACCAAGACCATGTCGGTGTCGATCGAGAGCACGTTCAGGTCGATGTACGGGCTGGTGAGGATCAGTTCGTCACTGTTGTAGGCGGGAAACGCTCCCGGATCCGGTGGCGGCGCGACGATGAACTTCCAGGACCGCAGCGGTTCCGGGAGCAAGTCCCGTAGGCCTTCGTGCCGGGCCAGGAAGACGCCTGGTCGTAGCGCGAGGAGCATGCTGTCGATGTGGTTGTCGGCCATGCGGTGCACGCGGTGGATCCGGTAGCGGTCGCCGAGGTGCCGTTGGAGCCAGTCGACGGCCAGGCGGTGGTTCTCGTGGGCGACGTTGACGATCAGGTCCCGGCCGAGTCTGAGCACCTGGGCGCCGTCGAGCATGAGGTCGAACCCGACGTCGTACGGGGTCGGTTGAGGGTATTCGATGGGTTCGGTGGGGCCGCCGAGGGTCGTGGTGGTGTCCCTGGCGTAGGACAGGTCGAACGAGCAGTCGGTGAGCGTGGGCCGTGGCATGGTCGTCCAGCGGGCCCCGGCGTCGTAGTAGCGGCGGAGGATCGGGGTGAGTAGCCGTGTCTCCAGGTAGCGGGAGCGGATGGCCGGCGGCGTCTCGATGATCTCGTCGCCGAGGATGAGGGTGTTGTCCCGGATGTTCAGCGCCGGTGTCGGTGTGGCCCGCCAGCCCAAGCCGGCGATCTCCGCCGCGTCCGGAGGCAGCGGCAGAGGCCGGTGCACGGTGACGCCGAGATCGGTCAGGATGGCAGCCAGGTTCTCGACGTCGTCGTGGAGCTCCTCGGCGTACCGTTTGTTGATCTTCCATCGCTGGGTGTCCTGGCTTCCGCCGTGGCTGAGGCGGGGGTAGGCCCAGTCGGAGCGGAATCCGTGCAGGTTGTCGTGGTGGAACAGTTCGAAGGTGACGTCGCGGTCGTGGCCGAGGTAGTTGGCGGCGGAACCGACGACGATCTCTCGCAGGGGTGTGAAGTCGTCGTGGCTGTGCAGGCGCATGGCTGGGGTGTCTTTCCGTCGTCGCGCGGTTGGGACCTGTGGTCGGTCAGCGGCAGTCGGCTGCGGTGAGCCGGCGCTGCTGGTGATCGCGGCCGAGTCGGCTGTGCAGCAGCGGGCCGGCGACGGTGAGCTGGATGGTGCGCTGTTCGCTCCAACCGGCGAATCGGTACTCCTGGGCCGCGACCTCGACGAGGGCGAACCTTCGGCCGGCGACGGCGAGCGTTGCCCGTTCCGGTCCGGCATCGAGTTGGGCGGGCTGGACGGGTCCGCCGAGTGCGTCGTCGTGGTCGAAGTCGGTGAAGCCCGACGGCAGGTCGAGCTGTGTCGACGATGTCTGGCGATGGATCGAGCCGCTGAAGGTCCGCCGGTTGAGCAGGACGTCGTCGGCGAGGAGCATCACGTGGCATCGGGCCGGGAATAAGGTGACCAGTTCCCTGGTCAGTAGGGCGTCGATCACGGCGTGGATACGGGTCGTGTCGCCGGTGTTGCGAACGAGGTGCTCGCGGGAGAAGTCCCCGTACCAGAGTTCTCCCGGCTGCCAGCGGTGGTCCTCGCCGTCGATGACGAGTACTGCTCCGGGCTGGGTGGTGATGGGGATGTGCAGCCGAACGAATCCGCGGTTCAGGGCGTACTTGGGATCGCGGTGCGGTGCGGAGACCGCTCCTGGGCCGAGCGCCATCAGTCGCACGGCGTGCAGTGGGGCGGGAATGGCACCGAGGATGCCGCGCAGGTAGGGCAGGTGTTCGAGCCATGGGGTGAAGGCGAAGTCGGCCGGGCCTGGGCCGCCCGGGTCGGTACGGTCGGGGTCGCCGCCGGGGTTGCGAAGTGGGAGGACACGCCAGTCGATCAGGCTGGCGGAGCTGAGGCCGCCTCCTGCCAGGCGGGTGCGTTGGTGGTGCCAGCGGTGTCCGGTCACCTCTGCGAGTTCGCCGGCGAGCCGGTCGGCGAGGTAGCTGGGTGTGAGTTGGACGGTGGTGGGATGGGACGCGGCCACGGGTTTGCTCCTTCGGCTCATGGTCCGACGGGAATCGCGCTGCGGACGATCAGGCTGGTTTCGCCTGGCGGTCGCGTCATGGTGTGACGCGCCGCCTGCCTCGGCACGGTGCTGAATCGCTGATCGAGGCGGTCGAGGATGTCCTTGCGGACGGTCTCGTCGCCGTAGGCGATGCAGAAGACGAACTGTGCCGGCGCCCCCGCCGTTGTCATGATCGGCATGGAGGGGATGACTCCGGTCCGGGTCGCGGGGTCGTACTTGCAGCCCAGGTCGTCGAGGGCGGCATTGAAGGCATCGGCGTCGTCAACAGCCCACGTCGGCGGTGTGTGGTGCTCCACCACTCGGCGCCGCAGCTCCCGGCCGACGTTGACGATCTCGTGGGCGATGCTCTGGTAGATGTGCAAGGAGCCGGTGACCTGAGCGTTGACCTCGGTGAACAGCACGCGTCCGGCGACCGTAACGATCGCGTCCGCGCTCAGGTGACCCCGGTATCCCACCTGGCGGTAGGCCTTCGCCAACGCCGCGCCGCCAGCGGCGAGCTGGGCACGTACGTCCTCGGTGACCACGTGCAACTGCACGATCTGGTGGTCGAGGCGCCGGCCGACGTAGTGCAGGGAGCCCATCTCGGTGGGATCGACTTCGTGGTCGGTGACGCGGTACTCGGTATAGACCGAGGCTGCGCCGGGCATGAACTGTTCGACCACCACAGGGAAGCGACCATCGGCTGACGCCCAGTCCCACCGCTGCGTCCAGTACGCCTCCACCGCAGCGGGGGTGGGACCGACGAGATGGTGCAGGTGGCGCGCCCCGACGTGATCGCAGGTCAACGCCAGGTCGCGCAGCACGAGTTCGTTACCCACTCCTGCCCCGTTGTGGGCCTGTTTGACGACGACCGCGCCCGAGTACGAAAGCAAGGCGAGGGTCGCGTCCACGGCGTCGCGCGGGCTGTGACAGACCTCCCCGCTCGTGATCGGAACGCCCGCGCCCGCGGCGAGCGAACGGAAGACTGCCTTGTTGTTACACAGTTCCCCGCCGTTCTGCGCGAAGAACCCGGCCCCGGGAAAGCGGTCGGTGAGCCGCAGCGCGGCGCTGAATCGGGCGACCGATGCAGAGGGCCAAAGAGCGAAGATTTCTTCAACGGGCTCAGCCCGCACAACGGTCCGTACCGAGCTGAGCAGGGAATCGTGGGCGAGGACAGCGGGATCCAGCAGCCGGCCGGCGTACCTCCCCGGTGGGGCTACCAGGATGGTCAGGGTTCGCGGGTCGACGCGGGTCAGCGAGGTCACCTCGGCCAAGAACCGCGGGTCTGGCTCGTCGCTGAGAATGACCAGGTCACCGTCGCGGGCGAACCACAACACCCGCTGAGTCCAGGCGCGCAGGTCACCGCGTTCGCGGATGGCAGGGTCGATGTGGTTGCCGATGAGGATGCGCACGAAGGGGTCTCCGATCAGTCCAGGAAGGCGGCGAACTTTGCTGCTGAACACGGCAGGGCCGTGATCACCGAGCGCGGAAGGAAGCGGGCAGAGCCTCGAAGACCCGTATGGTCGCCGTCCGGCGCCGCCGTGGAATGCCCGCGAGGTGCAGGCCAGATGTGTGCTGGTCCAGGCCGGCGACGAGGGCGCGCAGGGCGAGCTGAGCAGTCACCGCCCCGAGGCAGGAGTGCGGGCCCCAGCCGTACCCGAGGTGCCGGCTGGCGGAGGCACGATCGATGATCAACCGGTCGGGCTCGGCGAACTGATCCGGATCGCGGTTAGCCGCGGCGAACAGCACCAGGACCGTGTCGCCTGCTTCAACCGGCGCGTCGCCGATCCGCGTCGCGGTGGTGGCGATGCGACTGGTGCCCTGGACCGGCCCGTCGTACCTGATCAGCTCGTCGATGCCGGTGCGCAGCAGCCGGGGATCCCGCATCCGCGCCAGCCAACCTGGATGTCGAAGCAGGGTGTGCACGACGTTCCCGATCGCCGCGACCATCGTGCTGTACCCGCCCTGGAACATCACCCGTGCGGTGTTACGCACATAGAGATCGAGGTCCGGGAGCGCCGAGCGTTCGGCGTGCAGCCGCACGTGAGAGAGCACACCAGGACGGTCAGAAGCCTCGTACCAGCTCTCGACCAGCGCATTCAGCTCCAGCCGGGCTTGGCGTCCCGGCTCGGCTGCCGCCGGGTCGAGGCCGGCGTCCATGCTCCTCATGATCGTGTCGGACACGGCGGAAACGTGTCCACCTCAGGCTCTTCGACGCCGAGCACGTCAGCGACAACCGAGAGGGCCAACGGTCGAGCGACCTTCGCCATCACGTCGAAACACTCGGATTCCTCAAGCTCGGACAATCGCATCTTCACCAACTGCCGTGCCCGCAGCTCGACGGCCGCGAGGTCT
>NZ_QHHV01000272.1:0-7128 GCF_003947245.1 Actinoplanes sp. ATCC 53533
ATCCGGTCGGCGTCGGTGAACAGCAGGAAGACGTCCACCGGATGGTGCGGTGGCGGCCCGGCCGGCTCAAGCCGGTGCGGATCAGTCAACGTCATCTCTCCTTCAGCGGTAGGCGCTCGGCAGATTCAGGGCTCCTGTCCTGGGATGGTGCGCTGCCCTGGTGTATCGCTCCTCGGTGACGTCGGCCGGCACGGGAAGGCCACCCCGGAGGCGTGGCCGCCAACTCCTTGATCAGCAACGTGGCGGCCGTGGTGGCTCGGCCGTCGCTGGGGCGAGACAGGTCGTTCACGGTGCGCCGCCGGTGTGGCGGGTGAGCCGGTCGATGTACCGGTCGGCCTGCGCATGGCTGGCCAGGTGCACGACCTGATCGCCATGGAAGTGCTCGGCGATACATGCCCGCACGCGCGGCAGCTGCGTGCGCCGGTACCGGTAGGCCACATACCAGAGGAAGTCGAACGTGATCCGATCATGCACACCGTCGCGATGCCGGCCGCCCCGGTAGCGCCACCGCCGCCGCAGGATGCCCCACAGGCACACCAGCGGCGGCGGGTCGACGATGATCACCGTGTCGGCCGCGGCCAGCCTCACCGGCATCGACCGCAGCGAGTTACCGTCGATGATCCATCGGTCCCCGGCGACGATCTCCCGCTGCCGGGCGGCGTACACCTCTTCGGGAACCAGTGCCCAGGTGTCGGTGTAACGCAGCGCGTCCAGGTAGGTCACCGGGATGCCCAGGACAGGGCCGAGCTGGTTGGCCAGGATGGTCTTTCCGGCTCCGCCGTTGCCGACGATGGCGATGCGCTGCACCGGTGATCGCCTCCTGTCAGATGCTGGGGTCGGCGTGGTAGGCGAGCAGCGCGTGCACGTTGCCCGCGGCGGGACTGATCGCGCGTTCGATGGTGTCGCCGTGCCGGCGAGGCCGCGCGAACCGGCCATGCTGCATCGGGTCGCTCACGGCTGGGCTCCCGTCGTCTGGCCTGGCCCGATGCTCACGGCCGGCTCTGGGGTGGTCCAGCTGCGCCAGGGCAGCACGACCATGCTGGCCAGCAGTACCCCGGCCAGAGCGAGCAGCGCGGCACGGGCGCCGACCGCCGCAGCGGCCACGCCGGCAGCCGCGATGACGATGGGCTGGGCGACCTTGCTGCTGATCGCCCACGCGGCGGTCACCCGGGCCAGGTAGCCGTCGGCGACCGCCCGCATCCGATGGGTGGTGAACGCGGGGTTGAAGATCCCGGCGCACAGCAACAGCAGGGTGTCCGCGGCGATGATCAGCACCAGGCCGGCCGAGGTGCCCGGCGCGAACGGGATCGCGGCCATCCACAGGCACCGGGCCGCGCCGGCGATCAGCAGCGTCGGCATCAGCCCGGCCCGGCGGATGATCCGTGGCGCCAGCACCGATCCCAGGACCCCGGCCGCGCACGGCACCCCGAGGGCGAGGCCGTACTGCGCCGGGCTGAACCCGAGGTCGCGGAGCATGAGCACGGCGATCAGCGGCGTGGACGCGACGATGCAGCCGCCGAAGAGCAGTGCGTGCCCGAACAGTCGGAACAGGACCGGGTGGGCGGCGATGTGCCGCCACCCCGCGGTCATCTCCGCTATCGAGTGCCGGCCGCGCTCCGGGACGGCGGGTGCGGGTTCACGGTGCCGGATCCGGCCCAGCGTGAGCGCCGACAGCAGGAAACTGGCCGCGTCGACCAACAGCGCGGCGAGCGCGCCGAGCCAGGAGACCAGCATCCCACCGGCCGGCGGGCCGACCGTGCCGGCGGTCCACATGGTGCTCTCCCACCGCGCGTTGACCAGCACCAGATGCTCGCCGGGCACCAGCGACTTCAGGAACGCGGTGCTCGCTGCCGAGGACAGAATCGTCCCGACCGTCTGCGCGGCGGCCACCAGACACAACTGTCCGAAAGTCAGCCCGCCGGCCCAGGCGGCGACCGGGACGCTGAGCAGGGTGACACCGCGCAGCAGGTCCGCGCCGACCATGACCGGGCGTTTGCGGTGGAACTCGACCCACGGCCCCAGCGGCACCACCGCCACGGCACCGGCGACCCCCGCGACCGCGGCCAGCAGCGAGATCTGCCAATCCGAGGCATCCAACAGCAGAATCGCGACCAGCGGCAACGCGCCGGCGCCGATACCGCTGCCGGCCTGCGACATCGCGTACGCGGCCCACGCCTGCCGTACCTGTCGGCCACGACGGCGTGGCGTCGGAACCGCCACGGGCATGGTGTCCGGGTGGGGGTCAGTGGTCACCGTTCCGCTCCCCGTCCGGGTCCGGTTGCGGTGTTCCTGTCGGACCCTGGTGCGGGTGTCGCACGCCCGGCGCCGGTCGAGGCGGCGCGGGTGGACTGGAGGATGCTCGCGGCCAGGAATCCGCCGTTGATCAGGGTGAAACCGGTCATCAGCCAGGTCAGCTGGTCAGGCGCGACGGCGAGAGTGCCGGCGATGACGGTGAGCACGAAGCCGTAGTCACGGGTCAGCTTCACCGCCTGCACCGGCCAGCCGGCAGAGACCAGCAGGCTGGTGTTGCGGCCGTCGCGGGCCATCACGGAGGTGACCAGGTTGACCATCCACGTGCCGGCGAACGCCACGGGCAGCCACACCGGCACCCCCGGTCGGCTGGCTGCGGCGGCCACTGCGGTCGCGGTGACCAGCATGATCTGCACGCCGATGTCGCAGAGCACGTCCAGGCGGGCTCCGGCAGTCGTGCTGGTGCCGGTCACTCGCGCCAGTTGCCCGTCCGCGCAGTCACAGCAGTACGCGGCCAGCCACAGCAACCAGGCGACCATCGCGGCTGCCGCACCCGGTGCCTGACCTGCGCTGATCGTCGGGGCGGCGGCGATCACCAGGACGGATCCGGCGCAGCCGAGCAGCAGGTTCGCCAGCGTCAGCGCGGTCGGCCGCAGCCGCATCCGGTACGCGAACACGCACCACCGGGCTGCCACCGGATAGTTCACCCGACGGGTGAACAACCCCGCATCCGGCCGGGCTTGCGCCCGGAACTCTGCCGACGCTGGTACCCGGCCTTCCCGCTCACCGGTCACCGGACCTCCCCGCCCGCGGCCGACGACCCCGCCCGAATCGGCGTGCCGGACGGGTGCTCGGCGACATCGATCAGCCGGTGCGCTGCGGCGACCGCGGCTCGCAGATGCGGGTGAGCCTTCGCGTCGACGCGATCGGCAAGGATGCTGCGCAGCAGGGCGGTATCGGTACCGGCCGGTCGGACCTGCATCTGCCGGAGGACTGCCGCGTGCCGTTCGTGGTCGCCGCGGGCGAGATGCTTCGCGGCGAGTTGCACCAGCATCAGCGCGGTCTCCGGCTGGTACGGGTCACTTGCCTGGGTGTCGCCGTTGGGGTGCTGGCTGAGCAGCGGCAGGAAGTCGAGGCCACTGCGCGGCGGCCGAACATCGCCGCGCTGATACAGCAGCCGGGCGGTGGCGGACATCGTGGCGGTCACGGTCGGCCACAGGTAAAGATCGACCAGGACCGGCAGCGCCACCAACTCAAGGCACACCGACCGGAAAGCACCACCGGCCGGCGCGTTCTTCGGCTTGTCGCGGGTATAGAGCAGGCCGCCCGGCAGCCCCAGCCCGGAAACCGGGTCGGCGAACACCTCGGGCGGCACCGAACCGCCGACGGCCACCACCAGGTCGATGTCGCTGAGCGCATCGGCGTCGCCGCGCCCCAGCGAACCCTCCACCCACACCGCATCCACGAACCGGTGCGAGGCGATGACATCAAGTGCCTCGTCCAGCCAGCCCGCACGGGCGGCAGCCAGCCGGGCGAGCGCACCGGCGGCGGCGGTCCTGTTCATGCGGCACCGGCATCGGACGCACCAGCGGCGGGCTCGCTGCGGTAGCCGGCCGCCTGCAACGTGAACAGCCGCCGATAGAGGCCGCCGGCGGCGATCAGTTCGGTGTGGGTGCCGGTCTCGACCACCGCTCCGCGGTCGAGGACGATGATCTGGTCGGCGTGGGTGATGTTGGCCAGCCGATGGGTGATCAGGATCGTTGCCTGCTTGCCTTGCCGGTCGCGTAATGCCTGGAACAGGGTGTCCTCGGCGACCGGGTCGAGCGCCGACGACGGCTCATCCATGATCAGTAGCGGGGCGTCGCGGTAGAAGCCCCGCGCGGCGGTCACTCTCTGCCACTGCCCCCCGGACAGGTCCTCGCCGCCGCGGAACGTCTTGTTCAGCAGGGTGTCGTAGCTGCTGCCGAGTTCCTCGATCATGTCGTGGGCCGCGGCCCGGACGGCGGCGGCCTGGATGCGCTGCGGGTCCTCGCCGCTTGCGGTGTCGCCCATCGCGATGTTCGTGGCCACACTGAGCGACCACTTGTGGAAGTCCTGCCGGACCACGGCGATGTGCCGGCGCAGTCCCTCGCCGTCCCACTCGGCCAGCTGGCAGCCGTTCCAGGTGATGCTCCCGGCGGTCGGCTGCCGCAGCCCGGCGATCATCGCGGCGAGGGTGGTCTTGCCCGAGCCGTTCTCCCCGACCAGCGCGACCGTCTGCCCGGCGCGGATCGTGAACGTCACCTCGTCGACCGCCGGCCGGTCCCTACCCGGATAGTGCAAGGTGACCGCCTGCACGCTCAACTCGGCCAGGCCGTCGGGAACCGGCAAACCGTCCGGCCGGGCGGGCAGGTAATCCTGCGCGGTCGTCAGGAACCGCAGGTACTCGTTGAAGAACTGCCCGGCCGCGTACACCCTGTCGACCTGGAAGGTCACCTGCGACAGCGCCTTCTGTGCCGCCTGCACCGCGACCACACACGTCGCCGCCGCAGCGAGGGGGATCCGCCCGCCCAGCAGCAACGAGCCCAGCAGCAGGTACACCCCGAGCAGACAGACCCCGCCGACGGCCGCGCCGATACTGGTGGTCGTCGTGACCCGGCGGGCGACCGCGAGTTCCTCCGCGGTCTGCGCGCCCATCACCCGCGCGTGCATCCGCAGCAGGAAGTCGCGTAGCCCGTACGAGCGCAGCTCCGGCGCCGACGCCCGCTCGGCCATCAACGTCTGCAGCACCCACTGCCAGCGCCGCCGCGTCGAGCTGGCCAAATAGCTCTTGAACCGCTCGTGCCCGGCCCGCAACGCCGCATACGCGGTCGGCACGGTCGCGACCAGCAACGCGAACAGCAGCAGCGGATGGACCGTCACCACGGCCACCGTCACCGCCGCGAGACTCACCAACCCGGCGAACAGGTTCATCACGTTCTGCACCAGTTCCATGGCGGCCTCCGCGCCGCGGGTGGCTCGCTCCATCCCCTCGGCGAACTGGTCGTCGTCGAACGCCGCCAGCTCCACCGCCGTGGTGTGCTCGAACAACTCCTGCTCCACCAACTGCGTCACCCGCGGGGTCAGCCCGTTGAGCGCATACCCGACCGCCATCCCCAGCCCGCCCCGGACCGCGGTCGCCGCGGCCAGCCACACCAGGGCCGGCAACGCCGCCCGTACCCGATCCCCGGTGGGGCCCCCCTCGAACAGCTGGATCAACACCCGCTGGGTGGCCAGCAACCCGAACGCCGCCATCACGCCCGAGACCAGCGTCGCGATGACCACCGTCGCGGTCCGCGCCCGGTCGGCGCGCCATGCCACCCGCACCGCCCGGGACGCCAGCCCCGGCAACTCGGTGAACACCCCCATCAGACCCGCTTGCGCGCGGGCGCGGATCCCGGTCTCCCACCAGGACGGCTTCAGTTCCGGCAGCACCCATTCCGGCCCGGCCCGACCCGGCTGCACCGGAACCCCCGCGTCCGCACGCTGCTGATCCGTTGTCGCGCTCACCCGCAGTCTCCTCCTCGCGATCGGCCGGACAAACAAGCACGTGAATCTCGACGAGGGCTGGTCATCGCATAGCAGTACCGAGCCGACATGGCCCGAGGCGACCCGCCGCGCGCAGCCGGTCGCCGGGCCGGGCGGTTTGCTCGCCCGTCCGAAGGACCCCGCCGTATCCCCAACCCGCCACCCCGGAATCGGCAGCACATCGATGCGACGCTGGTCGATCGCTGCGCCCGCCGGTCGCGCGGCGGCGGGTGTCTACCGGCGTGACCTGCCCGGCCGACGGCAGCAGCCCCGCAACGTTGCGGCGCCCTGCTGTGCTTGGCCCCGACTGCATCCTCACCGATGCGTCGGCAGCGCCGGCGGGCATGCTGTGCGGCGTCGGCGTTCGACCGGCCATCTGGGCATGGTGACCGGGTGGGTCCGGTCGCTTCCCGCGACCAGTGAACGGCGGGGCGGAACGGCGCGCGATCGACGACCTCCGTCATGCAGGTATGCGGTGGGAAGCACGGTCGCCCGAACGTGGAACTAGATGGCTGCCCAGACGCGGTGGGTAGCGCAGAGCCAATCGGAGTACGGACGACAATAGATCTTGATCTGTCCCCATCGAACCGTGCGCGGGTCGATGTCGGGAAGTCGCGCTGGGCGACTCCGACAATCTGCTGACATCCGTGCGTGGTGGGATGTCCTCCCGGCCGTTCCCGGCGTGGTCGAGAGCCGGCTATGCGGAGCCAGGAGTGTCGGGGGGATCGGTGATCAACTGACCAGCCTCGCCGCTGAGGAGTCGGCTCCGCCGGGGCCCCCTCTGGGGAAACCATCGGCCCGTCCGCGATCTACGCCGTGCTGTGCGGATCGGGGGCGGGACCGGGGTCTGCCGCGGTGACGTCTGGCGCAGGTGTCAACTCCGCCGGCCGTTGCGCAGGACGGCGAGGGTGCCGGCAAAGGAGTCCGTCAAGCTCTCCAGCACCGCCTTGCCCTTGGCCGCTGTGGCCTGCGAAGGGCTGCCGATCACGCCGGTGGAGGTGTATCCCCGCATGCCGAGCACGAGGAGGTCGGGCCGCTCGGCGACATGGTCGGCGTCCTGGAACCCGTCACGGACCAGGTCGGGACACAGATGCAGGAGCAACGAGGTCTCGATCTCGCCAGCATGCATGTCGTCGTGGCCGCTGCTGACCAGACCGGCCTGCTGGCGTGCCGTTTCCCAGTCCTCGCGTCCCGGGTACAGCGCCATGCGACGGGACTCCGAATTTGCCTCCTGAACAGTGTTCGACAGGACATAGTTGCCGCCATGCCCGTTCACGACGACCAGCTGGTCTACACCGGAGCGCCGCAGCGATTCGGCGACGTCGGTGACGA
>NZ_QHHV01000273.1:0-12879 GCF_003947245.1 Actinoplanes sp. ATCC 53533
GCCCGGGCCTCGGTCTCGGCCTCCCGGCGGGCGCCCTCCAGCTCGTGCCGGGCGGCGGTGGCCTCCGCACGGGCCCGGTCGCGGTCGGTCTCGGCCTGCACCCGCAGCGCGGTGGCGGCGCTGGCGGCGGCCTGGGCCTCGTCGGCGCCCGGCCGCGGCCAGCCGGGCCTGCTGCGCGGCCGCCTCGGCCAGCCGCCGGGCCTCCAGGGCGCGCTGCTGGGCGTCGTCGCGCTCGGCCCGCGCGACCGCGGCCTCCTGCGCGGCGATACCGGCCGCCTCGGCGGCCCGGTCGGCGTCGTGGCGGGCGTCGTCGCGCTCGGTGTGCGCGGCGGCGATCTGCCGGGACGTCTCCGCCCGCACCTCGGCCACCTGCCGCTCCACCCCGGCCGGGGACATCTCGGCGTGCAGGGCCTCGCTGAGCGTGCCGACGAGCTGGTCGAGGCGGTCGACGGCCTCCCAGGTGCGGGCGACCTGGCCGGCCAGCCCGGGCGAGGAGCGGTGGCGCATCCGTACGTTGCGGGAGGCGCGCTGGCACTCGCCGTCGTTGTCGCGGCAATAGCGGAACGGGCGGCCGGCGGCGGCCCGCTGCGGCACCGGGCGCCCGCAATGCGCACAGGGCCGCGTCTCCGGCTCGGGATCGCCGGAGTAGCCCGCACCGGCCCCGGAAGCCGCCCACCCCGAAGCCGTCAGGCCGGTCGTCCCGGCGGCCGTTCCGGCCGTCGCCAGGCTCGTCGTCCCGCTGGTCGTCCCGGCCGTCGCCAGGCTCGTCGTCCCGGCGGCCGTCGGGGCGGTCGCCAGGCTGGTCGTCGTCGGGGCGGTCGGCACGGAACTGTCGTCATCCACCATCGCGAACAGACCTTAGCGCTGCCCACCGACAACCTCGGAACACCGCGCCGAAACGACGGCGGTTCCGGCGCGTCATCGGCCGTTCGGCGGGACGACGGCGACGATCGGCTATTTCCATGTGCGCCGGGCGGACGGCGACGGCTAGGAAGAGCGCATGAGCCACGAAGTGACCATTCCGCTGCTGCCCTGCGCCTCCATCGAAGACGTCGTCGCCTTCTACGAGGTGCTCGGCTTCCACCCGACGTACCGGCAGAGCAAACCGAATCCGTACGCGTCCCTGCAACGCGAGGATCTGCACCTGAACTTCTTCGAGATGGCGGGCTTCGACCCGGCGCAGTCCTACGGCTCCTGCCTCGTGCTGACCCACGACATCGGGCAGTTGCACCGGGAGTTCGCGGCGGGCATGCGGGCCGCGTACGGCAAGGTGCTGGTCACCGGCACCCCGCGGATGACCCGGCCGCGGCAGCGGAAGAACTACGGCGGGGTGACCGGTTTCAGCGTCATCGATCCCGGCGGCAACTGGATCCGCGTCGTGCGGCACCCGGAATCCGCCACGCCGGAAGCCGCCGGGGCGGAGCCCACCGGGCGGCTGGCCAAGGCCCTGGCGAACGCCGTCGTCCTGGCCGACTCCAAGGGCGACGCCCGGCAGGCCGCCCGGATCCTCGACAGCGCGCTGGCCCGCCTGGAGGCCGACGACGACCCGGTCACCCGGGTGGAGGTCCTGGTCTACCGGGCCGAGGTGGCGATGGTGCTGGACGACCCGGACACCGCGGCCGAGATGCTCGCCCGCGTCGAGCGGGTGGAGCTGAGCCCGGAGGCGGCCACCCGGGCGGCCGCCGCGTTCGAGACCGCCGCCGACCTGACGGCGGCACTGCCCTGACCCGGCGGCTAGGGCGTGGTTTCAGCAGGGTGGCCCGCCGCAGCCCGGCCCTCTGCTGGACCACGGCCTAGGGTCGGCGGGCCAGCAGGAGGGTGCGGGTGGTGCGGACCCGGAGATCGTCGCGGCGCACGATGCTTTCCGGCCCGTCGTCGTCCAGCAGCGCGTCGAGCGCAGCCAGGTCCGCGTCGCTGATCCGCCCCTGCAGACCGGTCCGCGCCCGGAGCAGGCAGGCGCGGGCGTACCGGCCGGTGGCGGCGGGCAGCGGGGGAACCAGGTCGATGGTGAAGGTCCGGTCCTGCTCCACGGCGAAGCCGGCCCGGCGCACCCGCGCCGCCCAGTCGTCGCCGATGTGCGGCAGGTCGCGGGCGCGCGCCTCGGCGAGGACCGCGTGGCAGCGCGCTTCGAGCCCGTCGCCGAGGTCGCCGGACAGGAAACGCGGGAAGGAGTCCAGTTCGGCGACGGCGAGCAGGCCACCCGGCCGGATCGTGCCGAAGACGCCGGCCAGGACCCGGTCGGGGTCGGCCATATGGTGCAGGGACGCTGCCGCCCACACCAGGTCGGCCGGCCCGAGCGCCGGCCACGATTCGTCCAGGTCGGCGCGGACCGTCCGGACCGCGTCCCGCAGGCCCAGGTCGGCGGCCTTGGCGCGGACGCGGTCGAGCATCGTCGCGGCGGCGTCCACCGCGACGACCTCGGCGCCGGCGAACCGCCGGAGCAGCGCGAACGCGCCGGTGCCGGTGCCGCTGCCCAGGTCGACGATGTGCCGGACCGGCCCGTCAGCGGCGGAGTGGAGCAGACCCATGACGGCGCCGAGGTGCGCGCTGAGCACCTCGGCGTCCAGGTCCACCAGTTCCGCCAGGGCCGTGTCGTCGTCCCGGTGGCCGTGTTGATGTCCGTGAGCGGGCTGAGCGTGCGCGTGATTCGGCATGCTCCGACCGTACCCAGGCATTGCTCTTGTGGCATAGCATCTTGCGTATGACGCAAGACGGTGTTCTCGACGGCCTGGTCCGCGAACGGATCCGGGGCCTCCGGGTGGCCCGGGGCTGGTCGCTCGACGAGATGGCCGCGCGGTGCCACCTGAGCCCCTCCACGCTCAGCCGGATCGAGACCGGCCACCGGCGCATCGCCCTGGACCAGCTCGCCCCGATCGCCCGGGTCCTGGGCACCACCCTCGACCAGCTGGTCGCTTCGGCCGACGACGGCGACGTGGTGATCCGGCCGCACCGCGACGAGGCGCGGGGCCGGACCACCTGGTTGCTGAGCCGCGGGTTCGGGCCGAACGGCGTGACCGTGGCCAAGATGCGGATCACCAAGCCGGTCGTCCCGGGGACCGAGCTGGGCGTGCATCCCGGCACGGACTGGTTCACCGTGCTGTCCGGCACCGCCATGCTGCTGCTGGGGGAGCGGACCATCCTGGTCGAGGCCGGTGAGGCCGCCGAGTTCTCCACCATGACCCCGCACGCCATCGGTGCCCACGGCGGCCCGGCCGAGATCCTGTGCGTCCTCGACCACGACGGGCAACGCACCCACCTGCGCCCGTGACCGCTGCCGGCCGGGGCCGGGCGCGGGCGGCGAAACCCGGTAGCAGCGCCGCGCCCGCCCCGATAATCTCCGGTTCCCGGCTCGGCGAGGAGGTCCCGATGATGTGCATGGTTCCCAGCGAGGTGGCTGCCACCGCTACGACCCGTGAGTCCGCCGCGCGCTGACCGGCGAGATACACCGACTCCTCGCTCGTAGCGGTCCCGTCGACTTCGGTCGATTCCTGGCGCCGTCATCCGGCGCTGTTCCACCGCTTACCGCGCTGACACGAGGAGAATTCGTGGTTTCCGCATCGTCCTTCGAGCCGCTGACCGCGGCCGAAGGCGGACCCAGTCAAGTCATCCGCTCCGGCGGGACGATCAAGCGTCCCGCCCGGCCCTGGACCGGCACCGTGCACGCCCTGCTGCGCCACCTTGAGGAGGCCGGGTTCCCCGGCTCCCCGCGGGTGGTCGGCGACGGCATCGACGCCGCCGGCAACGAGGTGCTGACCTACATCGACGGCAGCATCGTGCACCCCCACGCGTGGTCGGACGACGGCGTCGCCCGGGCCGGCACGTTGCTCCGTGAGCTGCACACCGCGACAGCGAGCTTCCGGCCCGGGCCGGACGCGGTGTGGCAACCCTGGTGGATGCATCACCAGGGCCCGGATTCAGTGATCGGCCACTGCGATGCCGGACCGTGGCACACCGTCGCCCGTGACGGTTTGCCCGTGGCCTTCATCGACTGGACCCTGGCCGGCCCGGTCGACCGTCTCGACGAGGTCGTCGCCGCCGCGTGGTGGCATGCCCAGCTGCACGACGACGACGTCGCCGAGCGGCACGGCCTGCCCGGCGCCGCCGCGCGCGCCGGGCAGCTGCGGCTGTTCCTCGACGGCTACCGGCTGCCCCGCGCCGACCGGCGGGGCCTGGTCGGCCGGATGATCGAGTTCGCGATCCGGGACTGTGCCGCCGAGGCGGTCCGGGCCGGCATCACCCCGGACTCGGCCGACCCGGCGCCGCTGTGGTCGTTGGCCTGGCGGGCCCGGGCCGCCGGGTGGATGATCCGCCATCGCACCCTGCTCGAGCGGGCCGCCACGGCCTAGCGCGAGCACGGACGGGGCCGCAGGCCCAGCACGACCGGGGCCGGCGGCCCAGCACCGACGGCCGTCGGCCCCGGTCCGGCACGAGCTCCGCCCAGGCTGAGCAACGCCCCGGGTCCGGCACGAGCACCGCCCCGGGTCCGGCACGAGCAACGCCCCGGCCCGGGGCGGTGCTCAGCCGGCCGGGGGAAACGACACGTGCCAGCGGCCCGTGCGGTGGGTCAGCCGGGTCAGCGACAGCGGGGCCACGTCGAGCTGCCACACCGCCGCGTCCGGCAGCCCCAGGGCGTGCGTGAGCGCCGCGCGGACCACCACCGGGTGGGCGACCGCGACCGTGCGCTGCTCCACCTGGGTGTCCAGCCAGGCGCCCGCGCGCCGCCGGACGTCGGCCAGCGACTCACCGCCGTGCGGCGCCGCGCCGGGGTCGGTCAGCCAGGCCCGCAGGCCGTCGGGGTCGCGGCCGGCCACGTCGCCCAGGCCCAGCCCGCTCCAGGTGCCGTAGCCCGGGTCGGCCAGGGCCTTGTCGATGAGCGGGTCGTCGTGTCCCAGCGCCCGGGCGGTCTGCAGCGCCGCCTGCGAGGGCGCGCAGACCCAGAGGTCGGTGCGGCCGCCGAGGTCGGTGCCGTCCTGTTCGGAAAGGGCGAGGGCGGCCCGCAGGCCGCCCTCATCGAGATCGTCGTCGTCGCCACCGAAGACAGCCCGGCGCAGGGCCGGGGTCGGGGCGGCGGCGAGCAGCCGCACTCCGCTCACACGGACACGGCCTCGGTCCGCTCGGCGGCGGGCGCCGTCCTGTTGTGCTGACGGTGCAGCAGCGCGGCGAACGCCAGCCCCAGCGCGGTCCACAGCGTGACCTGGGTGCCGAGCGAGGCCAGCCGGAACGTCCACAGCAGGCTCGGCGGGAACGTGTCGGGCACCTCGTCGATCGAGGGCAGCAGCACGTAGCCGATCGCCACCACGACCAGGAACCCCGCCAGCGCCGCGGCGGCCCGCAGCCACTCCGGCGCGCTCGCGCGCGGCGCACGCGAGGCGACCACGCCGGCCCAGACCGCGACCAGGCCGATCACCACGATCGCCAGCCAGCTGATGGTGCGCTGGTTGATCGTGGCCGGATCGCCGACCGCCGGCGGGTTCGCCGGATATTTCACGAACGGCACCAGCACGATGCCCAGCAGGGCGGCCCCGGCCAGCCCGAACGCCGCCCGGGTGTCACTCGGGGTGCGCAACCGCCGGCGCAGCAACGCGTACGCCGTCGCGAGCAGCCCGCCCATCGCCACGCCGTACAGGGCCGTGGCCAGGAACAGCCCGCCCTTCTGGCCCGTACGGGAGACCAGCTCCTCCTCGTGGTGACCGTCGCCGGCCGGAGCGGCCTGGGCCGCGGCCTCCTCGATCGCGATCGCGGCGTCGATCCGGCTCTCGCCGGTCGAGTACGCGAAGACGCCGGCCAGCAGGCCGGCGATCAGGCCGGCCAGCAGGCCCCGCAGCAGGATGGCACCGTAGGTCGAGGGGGTGCGGGCCGCGCTCAGTGACACGGGACGCCGAGCAGGTGACGGCCGTCGTGCATGAGCTCGTGCAGGTACATGCCGGACTGCGAGACCGCGCCCTGGTCGAAGGCGACCAGGTAGGCCAGCAGCAGCAGCGTGGTGACGGCGCCGGCGGCCGTCCAGAGCACCCGCGGGGAAACCACGGGCGGGCTCAGCGGCTGAGCGTTCGAGATGTCTGACATGGCTGGGCAAGACCTCCTACCGGGATGACGCGTCCCGTTCAACAGGCCTGCGTACGTGTGAGCGTCCTGACTCACGGAACCCACGGGGAACCGTTCACAGTGGCGCGACCGCACCGGACTCTCACCGGTTTCCCTCACAACGCCGCAGATGGTCCCCACAACCTAGCCGCGCCCGCCGGAGCGGGTCAATCGAGCCCGTGGTCACAGGCCCGGGGTCACCGCCGCGGGCGCCGCCTCGGTAACATCCAAGCCGGTCGTGGTGCGGGGGAGTGACGATGAGGTTACACAAGGTGGTGGCGGCGCTGACCGGCCTGAGCGCCGCGTGCGCCGTGCTGCTGCCCGCCGTGCCCGCCCGGGCCGCCTTCGTCTGCCAAAATCCGCCGGCCCGGGGCAAGGTCAGCGCCGCCAAGCCCTACGAGACGCAGCTGTTCGCCCCGGAACGGCTCGCCCCGTTCGCCACCGGCGCCGGGGTGCGCGTCGCGGTCATCGACTCCGGCGTCGACGACGAGCATCCGCAGCTGCGCGGCCAGGTCGCCACCGGCCGGGACTTCCTGCACGACAACGCGTCCGGCCGGCAGGACTGCGTCGGGCACGGCACCGCCGTGGCCAGCCTCATCGCCGCGCGGCCGGCCGACGGCGCGGGCCTGCGCGGGCTGGCGCCCGGCGCGACCATCGTTCCGGTCCGGGTCAGCGAGCAGACCGACACCCAGCAGCAGAGCGGCGGGGAGCCGGCCAGCCCGGCCAGGTTCGCCACCGCGATCGACTGGGCGGTCGACCAGGGCGGCGCCGACGTCATCAACATGTCGCTGGTGATGACCGACGACGACAGCCGGGTCCGCGACGCCGTGGCGCGGGCGGTCGACGCCGGGGTGATCGTGGTGGCCGCCGTCGGCAACCACGGCAAGCCCGAGGAGGGCAACCCGCGGCCGTATCCGGCGTCCTATCCGGACGTGATCGGCGTCGGCGCGATCGGCGCGAACGGGGTGGCCGGCGACTTCTCCCAGCACGGCGACTACGTGGACGTGATGGCGCCCGGTGCCGAGGTCACTTTCGCCCTGCCCGGTGCCGGGCACACCCAGGGCAGTGGCACCAGCTACGCGACGCCGTTCGTCGCGGCCACCGCCGCGCTGGTCAAGCAGCGGTTCCCGGCGCTGACCCCGGCCCAGGTGGCCCGGCGGATCCTCGCCACCGCCGACCCGGCCCCCGGCGGGCGGCGCAGCGAGCTGTACGGCTTCGGCGTGCTGAACCCGTACCGGGCGCTGACCGAGACCCTCGGGCCGGAGACCAGGCCCGCCCCCGCACCGGTGATCATGCACACCGAGGACCCCGCGGCGGTCGCCCTGGCCACCCGCCGCGCGCACGCGCAGGACATGTCGCTGCTGGTCGCCGCGGTCGGCGCCGGCGTGGTCCTGCTCGTCGTGGTGGTCGCCGCCGCCCTGCGCCGGGGACGGCGCCGCGGCTGGCGCCCGCCCGGCCCCGAACTGCCCTGAGAACGGAACAAGGAGGCAGCGATGGACATCCGGGAGATCACGATCGCGGGTGCGGAGGCCGGCCCGTACGGGATCACCGCCGGCCCCGACGGCGCCCTGTGGCTGACCCTCGCCCACGCCGGCCGGATCGCCCGGCTCGGCACCGACGGCGACCTGCGCACCTTCGATCTCGCGGCGCCGGGGTGCCAGCCGACGGTGATCACCACCGGCCCGGACGGTGCCCTGTGGTTCACCCGCACCGGCGACGGCCGGATCGGCCGGATCAGCACCGCCGGCGAGCTCACCGAGTTCGCGCTGCCGGAGCCCGGCTGCGGCCCGTACGGGATCACCGCCGGCCCCGACGGCGCGCTCTGGTTCACCGAGATGAACGCCGACCGGATCGGTCGGCTCACCCCCGGCGGTGACCTGCGCGAATACCCGCTGCCGGCCGAACGGGCGTTCGTCTCGACGATCACCGCCGGGCCCGACGGCGCCCTGTGGTGCACCCTCAACCAGGCCAACGCGGTCGGCCGGATCAGCACCGCCGGCGCCGTCACCCTGCACGAGCTGCCCACCCCGGCGGCCGCCCCGGTCGGCATCACCGCCACCGCCGACGCGCTCTGGTGCGTCGAGATCGGCGCCGGCCAGGTCGCCAAGATCACTCCCGACGGTGCCGTCACCGAGTTCGCGCTGCCGGACCGCACGGCCCGCCCGCACGCGATCGTCGCGACCGGCGACGGCTGCTGGTTCACCGAGTGGGGCGCCAACCGGGTCGCGCACATCAGCCCCACCGGCACGGTCACCGAGCACGACCTGCCGACGCCGAAGTCCGAACCGCACGGCCTGGCCGTCGGACCGGACGGCAACCTGTGGGTGGCACTGGAGTCCGGCGGCGTCGCTGTGATGAACCGCGCAGGCTGAGCCGCCTCCGGCGGCCCTAGGGTCGAGGGGTGAGCACCGAGCAGACCGTGCGGGCGTGGCTGCGCGAACGCGGCGCCGAGCGCATCGACCACCCCGGCGGCACCCTCTACGCCCACCTGGTCCGGGTCCACGACCGGCTCGGCGCGCTGGGCCACGACCCGCAGGTGCGGCTGGCCGGGCTGGCCCACGCCGTCTACGGCACCGACGGCTTCGAGCTGACCCTGCTGGCGGTGGCCGACCGGGCGCCGCTGCGCGAGCTGGTCGGCGACCGGGCCGAGGCCCTGATCTACCTGTACGGCGCCTGCGACCGCTCCCGCACCTGGGCGGCGCTGCCGGCGACCCGCCAGGTGTGCGACCGCTTCACCGGCGGCCCGCGAGACCTGGCCCCGGAGCAGGTCCGCCCGTTCACCGACCTGAGCATCGTCAACGAGCTCGACGTGGCCGAGCAGGACGCCACCTTCGTGCCCCGCCACGGCGACTACTTCCGCGAGCTGTTCGACTCCTGGGCGCCGCTGGCGTCACCGGCCGTGCTCGCGGAGGCCCGCCGCGTCCTGGGCTGACGGATCGGCCCGAGGTCGCGAGCCCGGGCCGGCAGCCGGACCTCGATCAGCGGACGCGCTCGCGGACCGCCGACCACACCCGGCGGCCCAGCGCGGTCCGGCGGATGAAGCGCAGCCGCCGGCCGACCCTGCGGACCAGCGACGGTGGCGGCGGCGGAGGCTTCGGGGTCTTCTTCTTCGGCGGCGGCGCGGTCAGCCGGGCGTACGTGGTGGGCGGTATGTCGCGCACCTCGTCCGGCAGCAGCGCGTGGGTGGCCACCGCCAGGTAGGTGAACTGGCGCAGCGCGGGCGCGTTGCGTTTGGCCGGGTACGTACCCTTCACGCAGTGCGTGAGGGCGGTGCGCACCGCCTCCGGGCGGATCAGGCCGGTGAGCGGGCCACCGGTGGTGTCGAGCAGGTCGCACATCGTCTCGACACCGTCGCCATCCCACACGACGGTGGCCTTGCTCTGGCCGGGAGCGGCGCCCTTGACGAACGGCACGCCGGACCACTCCGGCACCAGCCGGTCGAGCAGCCCGTGGTGGAGCGCCCACCGGCGCTTCTCGGCCGCGGTCAGCGCGAACGAGGCGGCCACGACCGCCGGGGCCAGGAAGGGCGAGACGATGCCGTGCAGGTAGGCGGGGGAGAACCAGCGGCGGTCGCGCTCGACCAGATAGACGTAGTCGCCCAGCGCCTGGCCGCGCAGGCCCAGGCTCGCGCCCCGATCGGCGATCGCGCCGATCCGCTCCTGCTCCCGGGCGAGCGCCTCGGGGGCCATCGCGGCCGGCGGGGTGGTGAGCGCCAAGTGGTTGATCGCGGTCTGCCGGCCGAGGGCCATGTCCAGGTCGGTGCTCTCGTCAGGCGGATACCAGTACGCCACGACGAGTTCGCCGCCGACGCCGCTGATCGAGGCGCGCCGGTACACCGGCAGCTTCCGGTGCGTCGCCGGCCGTTCGATGTAGCTCGACGGGAACTGGAAGTCGTACAGGCTCTGCAGCCGGGTGGTCCGCTCGTAGAGGCCCTCGCTGAGCACGTCGGCCGGCGTGCCGGCCTCGAACACCCGGTGCTTGGGCTGCCACCCCCGGCTCTCCCGGACGATCTTTAGCAGCCGTTGCGCGGTTTCGCCCTCGGCGGCGAAGTCCGCGTTGGTCTCGAAGGTGACCGGCTTGCCCGCGGCCAGGAAGACCGCCGCGATGACCCGGGAGTCCTTGCCACCGGACAACCCGATCATGATCTCGTCGTCGAACAGGTCGAAGATGCCGTCGGCGACGGCCAGCATGCTCTCCGCGGCGGACTCGACCGCGGCCTCGGGGCCGTGCTCCTGGGCGGCCACCCCGTCGGCCACGACGTCGTCGGCGGACCGGCGGATCCGTGAGGTCAGCCGCCAGCCGCCGTCCGGGTGCCGGTGCCCGGTGACGTGCTCGCCCGGCGACATCAGCCGGACGCCGCGGATCGGCGACATGTCACCGCCGAACTGGCCGCTGGCCGTGTACGCCAGCCAGCCGTCGATGTCGGGCTCCCGGCGGCCGTGCAGGAACTCGGCGACCAGGCTGGGCCGGGTGCAGTAGACGGTGATCCCGTCGGCCGTCCCGGTGAACAGCCGGCCCATGCCGAGCCAGTCCTGCTGGATCGTGAAGCGCTCGCCGCCCTCGGTCGCCAGCATGGTGAACGGCGGCACCACGTTGCCGTGCACCTCCTCGCCGTCGAGCAGGCGCCGGGCCAGGCCGATCGGGCCGCCGGTGGTGTCCATGCCGACCGGCAGACCCATCGACACGGCGGTCACCGGGCCGTCCTCGGCGAAGATCGGCCAGCGGTACGCCCCGGTCTCCGTCGTGTGCAGGACCTCCAGGCCCCAGTCGTCACCGCCGAGGTGCCGCCGCGCGTACGTGTCCGGGATCAGCGGATCCACCGCGGTTCGCCAGCGGCGCAGGGCGGCGTCGGCCCCGGCGGGATCGCGGCGCTCGGAGAACCAGGCCAGGACGGCATACACGTGTTGAACCCCCCGTTTACCAGCACAATAGACGGTGTTAACCGCTGCGTTACTGAAAAGACAGCTGGAAAACGGAGAGCGTAGGAGCGCGGCGGCAGCCAAGTCAATCGACGGTCCTGGCGGGTCGACCGATGATCTTCGCTTCGACGGGGGTTCCCCCGCACCGGTCGGCGACGCGGAGGGTCTACGCCGGCCTGGCGCAAGCGATCCTCACCCGCACCACCCGGACGGGCTCGACCTGTACGGCGCACCGGACTACGGCAACCCCGCCGGCTGACACTCCAGTGCCGCCCGGATGCTGTCGCCGCCGGCGGGCAGCAGCGGCAGCCGCACGGCGGCGGTCGGGATGCGGCCCTGCGCGTGCAGCACGCCCTTGAGGACGGTGGGGTTGGGCTCGGCGAACAGCGCCAGCGCCAGCCCGGTGAGCTGATGACCGACCGCCCGCGCCCGTACGGCGTCCCCGGCCTGCCAGGCACGCACCAGCTCGGCGAACCGGTCGGTGGCCAGGTGCGCCGAGGCCAGGATGCCGCCGTGCGCGCCCAGCGCCAGCAGCGGCGACACGAACGCGTCGTCGGCGCCCAGCACCGCGAAGCCGGCCGGCGGGTCCGCCATCAGCTCCATCGTCGCCGCGTCGATGCCCCCGGCGGCCAGCTTCATCCCGGCCACCCCGGGAATCGCGGCGAGCCGCCGCACGGTGGCGGCCGACAACGACTGCCCGGTCCGGTACGGCACGTGGTAGACGATGACCGGCACCGGGCTCGCCGCGGCCAGCGCCTCGAAGTACGCGACGACACCGTCCTCGCCCGGCCGCAGGAACGGCGGCACCAGGCTCAGCGCGGCGCTGACCTGCGGCCGGTCCCGCAACGCCCGCACCGCCTCGACCGAGTTGGCGCCGATCACCAGGGCGGCGCCGCGTTCCCGGCACACCCGGGCGGTGACGTCCACGACGGCCCGCTGCTCGACCGCGCTCAGCGCCGCCGGCTCCCCGGTGGTGCCCAGCGCCACCAGGCCGGCCGCACCGCCCGCCAGCACCTGCCGGGCCAGGGCTTCCAAGGAGTCCAGGTCCACCGCGCCGGTCGCGTCGAACGGGGTGATCAGCGGAACGTACACACCGGTGAAGGTCATGCGCCCAGCCTCCGGCAGCCATCGGCATAAGGTCCAGTTCGCATTCCTGCACAGAACCGTAAGCTCAGCTGATGCTCGACGTCCGGCGCCTGCGCCTGCTCTGCGACCTCGCCCGCCTCGACACGATCGCCGCGGTCGCGCAGGCGCACATGTACACCCCGTCCGCGGTGTCCCAGCAACTGTCCGCGCTGGAACGCGAGGTCGGCATGCCGCTGCTCGAACGCACCGGCCGGCGCGTCACGCTCGCCCCCGCGGGCCGGGTGCTGGTCGAGCACGGCCTCGGCGTGCTGGCCGCCCTGGAGCAGGCGAGCACCGCGCTCGCGGCCCTGGCCACCGGCCTGTCCGGCCCGCTGCGCATCGGCGCGTTCCCGACCGCGATCCGCACGCTGCTGCCGGCCACCCTGGTCGCCCTGGCCGAACGCCACCCCGGACTCGACCTGATGGTCACCGAGCTGGACCCGGCGGCGGTCCCGGCCGCGCTGCGCGAACACCGCCTCGACGTGGGCCTGCTGCACGACTACGACGTCGCCCCGGTGCGGCCGGACCCGATGCTGGACGCCGTGCCGCTGCTGGACGAGACGGTGTTTCTCGCGCTGCCGGCGACCGGCTCCGGCGGGCTGCGCGACCAGCGCGACGCCGACTGGATCGTGGCCAGCCCCCGGCACCCTGTGCCACGACGTGACGCTGCACGTGTGCCAGGCCGCGGGCTTCACGCCCCGGGCCCGGCACCAGGCCGACGACTTCACCACGGTGCTGGCCCTGGTCGCCG
>NZ_QHHV01000274.1:0-11924 GCF_003947245.1 Actinoplanes sp. ATCC 53533
GGGCCGATCGCTTCGGTGATCCGGTCTCGGATCCGGCGACGTAGGCTGCCCTGGCTAAAACCTGGACCGCGTTGAAACCGCCGCGACATCGGCGTCGGTGAGCGGCGTTGCCGCCGTCGACCGTGACGGCACCGTGATGATCGGCAACGACGTGACCTGGAGCAGACGAGCGGCGACACTGCCGAGCATGAGGTTGATCAGTGATCCATGCCCGCGGTTGCCGATGACGAGCACGTCAGCGGCAGCGGCTTCGGCAAGCTCCAGAATTGTGCGCGGAACGTCACGGGTGGTGGCTTTGGACGACACGACGGTGGCCTGGACGCCGTCGTCTTGCAATCGTCGAACCATGCGGTGAAGTGAGGCCAGCACGGGCCTGCCGTCCTCGGCCAGGAAGCCGGACCTACTGATCGTGACCTCCTGGACATAGATGATCGTCAGCGTTCTGCCGGTGGCCCGCGCGAGACCTTCCGCGAGGGGCAGCGCCTCGGATGCGGAGGCAGAACCGTCCGTGGCCCAGGCGATGGTGGTGAACACGGCACCTCCTCGGGTGTCAGCTCTTCTCATTGCGCGGGGATACGCCGAGGTCGTACCGGCGTTGGCTGCTGCCGGCACATCCGCCGACATGCTGGTACCAGCCTGCGCCGGCGGACACCCCACCGGCACTGGCCGTGCCCGGTCAACTCGGCCGTGGCTTCTTGCCGAGCGCCTGCAACGGCTCTACCTTGGCCCGGCGGTTTGTCAAGGGCCATCGTGATGTGGCTCTGGCACGAAGTTGGTGAAAGCCGGGATCGTCTCGACCCCGGCCGCCGGCAATGATCCACTATGGATGATCATGTTCACGGTGTGATGATCATGGTTTGGAGAGGCTGCTGCCTCACTTGGCGACCCTGCGGATCCGGCACGTGCGTGCCGAGGGGCGGTCGGTCTGGCTGGAAGCTGACGTTTCGGCTGCCGATGCGGGGTGCCCTGCCTGTGAGTCGCGGTCGGCGCGAGTGCATAGCCGCTACCAGCGTGTCCTGGCCGACCCGGCGATCGGCGGCAGGCCGACCCTGTTGCGTGTGCGGGTCCGCAGGTTCTTCTGCGACAACGCCGCCTGCCAGCGGCGGACCTTCGTCGAGCAGGTGCCGCAGTTGACCACACCGTATGCCCGCCGGACTCCGCTGTTGCGCGGTGTCCTGGAGAAGATCGCTTTGGTGTTGGGTGGCCGGCCGGGCGCGCGGATGACCCGCCTGCTGGCCGTCGAGGTGTCCCGCACCACCATGTTGCGGCTGGCCCGGGCGCTGCCGGTGCCCGCGCCCGGCACGATCGCGGTGGTCGGGGTCGACGATTTCGCGTTTCGCAAGGGCAACACCTACGGCACGATCATCGTCGACATGGACACCGGCCGGCCTGTCGACCTGCTGCCCGATCGCCACGGCGACACCTTCGCTGAATGGCTGCGCGCCCACCCTGGTGCTCAGGTGATTTGTCGCGATAGGGCCAGCGGGTATGCCGAGGGCGCCCGGCTGGGCGCGCCGGACGCGACCCAGGTCGCCGACCGTTTCCACCTGTTGCAGAACCTCACCAAGGCGGTCGACCGGGTCGTGCGTGCCCACCGCGCCTGCCTCAAGGATCGGTCCGAGGCCGAGGCCGTCGCGCAGCCGCGCCCGTCCACCGAGGGTGAGCCGGGCCGCCGGGCCGAGGTGACCCGACAACGCCACGCCGAGATCCACGCCCTGCACACCACCGGCATCGGCACCACCGCGATCAGCCGCGCGTTGAACCTCGACGGCAAGACGGTGCGCCGCTACCTACGCGCGGCGACCGCGGATGAACTGCTCACCGAGACCATCCCCCGGCCGAAAGATCTCGACGAGCACACCGCCTACCTCGTCTCCCGATGGGAACAGGGCTGCACCAACGCGGTCCGGCTGACCACCGAGCTACGCGAACGCGGCTACCGCGGCAGCGCCCGCACGGTCCGCCGACTGCTGCAGACCTGGCGCGACGGCACGATCAAACCGACCGCCGTGACCGCGATCGCGCCGAAACCCCGAGAAGTGACCGGCTGGATCATCCGCCCCGCCGGCGAGCGCACCGAAGACGAGCAGCGCGGCTTGGACCGCATCCTCGAGCGCTGTGACAGCCTGCGCACCGTCGACCGGCTGGTCAGTGACTTCGCCGGTATGCTGCGCCAACTCCAGGGCCAGCACCTGGACACCTGGATCGCCCAGGCCAAGCAAAGCGGCGTCGCGCACCTGGCCGGCTTCGCCACCGGCCTCATCAAGGACTACGACGCCGTACGCAACGGCCTCACCCTGCCTTACAGCAGCGGTGCTGTAGAGGGCAACGTCTGTCGATTGAAAACGATCAAAAGGCAGATGTACGGCCGTGCGAACTTCGACCTCCTCCGGCTCCGCGTCGTCCTCGCCGAGTAACCGTCACGACGCAGACGGGACGGAATCACGAACTTCGTGCCAGAGCCATTTTTCAGTGTCCGCTAGCACGCTCGTCGAAGGAGGTGCCCGGCTATACCCCCGCGGCATCGCCACGGCTACGCCGTGGACCTTCACCGTGGCCTCCCGAGCCGACCGTCGTAACCGACCCGGAAGTTGCCCACCCCAACCACAGGCGGGCACGCACCGCTCCCAGCCCAAATCCGTCAGGTTAGAGCTGGTGGGACGTCTTAGGAGGCTTCACACACCGGTTCCTCACGTACACCTCTCCGACACGCTCGCCGGACCCGCAACCATCTGACGGTGCTGGCCACGCCCCGGCTTTGTCAGGGCCGCTTGCCACCCTCACCGGCACCTCCCGGATCAGGCTGCCCCCAACTTCAGCGCCCTGCCACGACAGGACGCCGGTGGCGGTCTCTCACCCCCACTCGATCAATCAGCGCCTCACGGCGCACCCGTCGGTGCCCCCACCGCGGGTTGTCGTGTGCGAGGCATCGGACCAGGTCTCGGATCTCGTCGTTGACCGGTGGCCGGCCTGCCTTGCGCGGGTGGGTCCAGTGGCGGCGGAGTAGCCGCCGGTGCCAGGCCAGCAGGGTTGCCGGGGTGACCAGCCGGTGGGCTCGGATCACTGTGGGTAGTAGCCGGGCCAGGGCGGACAGGATGGCCCGGTCCGGCCAGGACAGCCGCGGCCGGCCGTTCAGTTGTCGCCGCAGCACCGCCACCTCATGACGCAGGGTGAGGACCTCGGCCAGCACAGCGGTGTCGTTTCGGATCAGCAGTCCGAGAGCACCGACGAGCCGGATCATCATCAGGTAGACCAGCCGGATCAACACACCGTTGATCGTTACCGTGAACCGGGAACTCCCAGCTCACCGTGGGTGCGACAAGTTCTGGCACGGTACAGGACCGGGTCGATTCCCTTCACCTGCTCCAGGAGGCCGTCATTCAAGGCAGGGTGGGAGTGTGGGATGAGCCTCGAAATTTCAGTATGGGTACCGGACGGCGACGCCTACGCCGGCCGGAGAGGTGTCGAGGACCCGCCAGGCAGCAGTACTGGAGTAGGAGCTGAGAGCTTTCGTTACAAGATCTGGGGTTCGGCGGCCGCCCGGAGCCTCGGCGCGACGTTTCTGCCGCAACTCGCCGACATAACGGAGGAAAACCGCGGCAACCTTCAGGTTCCGCCCGACCGACTTGGCGCGTTCGGGCAGGAATGCACACTCCTGGCTGAGAACGTCGACCATTTATCCGCCATGACTGGATACGATCGGGACCGCATCCTCCATTACCTTACCAATATGCAGAACGCGATAGAGCGTGCCAAAACGGTAGGCGGGGGTATGATCATTTGGTAGCGGCCTTCCGCAACGCACTCTTCTCGGCAAAGTAGTGAGCAGCGGCGCCCCTATCAGGAACTACGCGCAGTCACTGGCTGCCGCTCGCCCCTACCTGGCGGGACCGCCGGTAGGCGAGGATCAGCAAGATCCCGGCTGGACGCTGCTCGTGCGTCCAGCCGCATCGCAGACCAAGGTCGAGGCAGCCGCGCGGCGCACGTCGATCCGATCGGGCGGCCAGGGCCGGTGGTTCACGGCGGCGTCTACCTCAGCAAGATCATCGATGTTCCCGGCGGGAACACCACATGAGCGCTACGGCCACAACCAGCCACACTGAGCCACGAACTTGACGGTCCCATACCCGGACAGATAGTGTTATCCCAGGTCAGCGGCCCATTGACCTTGGGGGTTCAAGTCCCCCTCCGGACACACATTAAGCACACGGCCGAGGTCGGAACTGACGACCTCGGCCTTCAGTGTCTTCAGGCCCGGCTTGTAGGTCATCCGCAGGCCGATACGGCTGTACAGCTCCGCCTTGTCGCGCGGGTCAGCCTCGCGGAGGACGCCGAGAAGGCTGCCGAGCCCGTCGACGATCGCCGCGATCTGATCTTCGTTGAGCCGCTGGGGCGGTGCCGCGCTGAGGCGTAGCGCGGCGGCAGCGGTCGCCCGCGCGGTAGAGGTCTCGCGGATCCAGCCGGCGACGAGGGCGGGGTCTCCACCGGCATCGAGCGTGGCCCGGTAGCGCTCGATCTTGGCGTCGCAGTCCGCGATGGTCTGGCTGAGCTTGTACCGCTCGAAAACAGGGTTTCGGAGGTTGACCTGCGGTTCTGTGCGTTGCCGGTTGCTCGGTGGGAGGCAGGCTGTCCGGCATGGTCGTGTCGTTCGGTTACCTGGTCCTACGTCAGGTGCTGCAGTTGATCGTGCTGGGCCTGCGTGGCGAGCGGGCGAAGGAGATCGAGATCCTGGTCCTTCGTCACCAGGTCGCGGTGCTGCGTCGCCAGGTCAAGCGCCTGGATCTGGAGCCATCCGACCGTGCGGTGCTCTCGGCCCTGGCCCAGCTCTTGCCCCGACTGCGGTGGGCAACGTTCATGGTTGCCCCATCCACGTTGCTGCGCTGGCACCGCAACTTGATCGCCCGGAAATGGACTTATCCCCGGCGCCGGCCGGGCCGTCCGCCGGTACGGACGGAGATCCGGACGCTGGTGCTGCGCCTGGCGAAGGAGAATCCAGGCTGGGGCCATCGCCGGATCCAGGGCGAGTTGGTCGGCCTGGGCTACCGGGTGGCGGCCAGCACCGTGTGGTCCATCCTGGCCAACGCCGGGGTGGATCCGGCACCGCGGCGGTCTGGGCCGACCTGGACGCAGTTTCTGAGCGCGCAGGCCAAGGGGATCCTGGCCTGCGATTTCCTGCACGTCGACACGATCGGGTTGAATCGTGTCTACGTGTTGTTCCTGATGGAGATCGCTACCCGTCGGGTGCACATCCTCGGCGCGACGACCCATCCGAACGGACAGTGGGTGGCTCAGCAGGCCCGCAACCTGATGCTGGAGCTGGGGGAGCGGACCGCGCAGTTCCGGTTCCTGATCCGCGACCGGGACACCAAGTACACCGCCATGTTCGACGCGGTGTTCAGCAGTCAAGGCATCGAAGTCCTGCGCAGTCCACCGCAGGCACCGCGGGCGAACGCATACGCGGAACGGTGGGTGCGCACGGTCCGCCGCGAGTGTCTGGACCGGATGCTGATCTACAACCCGCGGCACCTGCTGGCCGTCCTGGCTGAGTTCGTCGAGCACTATAACGAGCACCGGCCGCATCAGAGCCGGGATCAACGCCCACCCGGCGCCGTGGACACCTCGCCTGCCGTCGTCGACCTTGCCTCCGCGCGGGTCCGCCGCAGAAAAGTCCTCAACGGACTGATCAGCGAATACTCGCAGGCAGCTTAGCCCGACCGCATTTCCGAGCGGTACAGGCAGCCTGGCGCGATCCCGCCAACACAAAGTGGAAGAACCCCAGCATCGAGAAACTACTAGGCGGCGGACTGTTCCTAGGATTTCGTCCGTCGAACCACGAGAGTGTTTTCGGGTTAGTCGAAGTCAAAGCACTCTTCGAGCGCGCTAAACGCTACGCACATGTTGACATACCGCGCGAAGACTGGGACTTTGAGCCCAGCGACATCGACTACGAGAACATGGGTTATCGCGACGACGAGCCATAAGACGCTGAAATATGCGTCAGCGAACGATCTTCAGGCGCAACGGTCGGCTTCCGCGTCGGGCTGGAATGAGAGGCTATCCTGCCGGCCTCGGCTCGCGACCGAATAATTCCGCTCACCCGGCATCATCTATTTTTGCGTCGTTCGACCGACGAGTTGACGGGTCGCTGCGAATCACCCGGACGAAGCATTGTCACCCGCTCGAAAGGGATGCTTCCGAATCGCGTCGATCACACGTTCCTCCATCAGCCGGGCGCCACCAACCGCTTCAGGTCCAATGCTCCGCTTCATTCGGTTAAGCGTGTCTCGAATTCGCCGACTCGCCACTTTGTCGCTGACTTCGCTTAGCTCTGAACGAAGTTTGTCGGCTTCCGTAATTAGAGACTTCGGCATGAAATCGAACCGGGAGACGTCGGTGATTATGGGTAGGTTGGCCCATAGTTCTCGCTCTAGCGCTGTGCGCAGTGGGCCGAGCCTTAGGTATTGAGACATGAAGTCCGGACTCATGACCGGTGACTTCGGCGCATCTGCGCCTAGCCACTCTGTCAGCTTATCTGACAGGCGGAAGGCGACTGAGTCGAGTGTGAGCAGCCATGCGTGATATCCAACCGGGAACAACGCCGAGCGTGCCCTACGTTGGATTACGCCAAGTGTTGTCTCGACGTCGTGATTGGCTAGCTTCAGTTTTGTGGCGGAGTCTAAATCGTACTCGGTTCCTGGGCGGCGACGGCGCTCGTGGGCTTCCAGCCAGATTTCCTGAATCGCGCTCTTGAGCAGCGTTCCGTCCGCTTCGGCCACCTCGGCAGTCAGGTCTCTATGTTCGATGCCGTGGTCTTCCTCTAGATATTCGAGGATGTCCGCAACTGGTTCCTCCGATCCCCGGAACGTCTCTGCCCACTTGTAGAAATCAGACCGAGCCTGTCCAGAAAGCGCAAATGCGCTGTAGATGAAAGGTACCGTTGACCTCCACTTCGATGTCTCAGTTCGCGAAAATGCAAACGCCAGGTTTAAATGCCGCTCAACTTCTTCCGCAATGCCGGACGTAACATACAACCTCAGGCCGGCCTCACGCGCAGCCCTTAGGATGGTTGTGTAGTATCGCGCTTCACCCGGACCCTGTGGGTGCCGAAAACTCGATCGCGGCTTTGACCTGGCACTACGCGTCCAACCTCGATCGGTACCCGCGATTTACCTGAACACGTTCAGAAAACGAGTCTCAGAACTTGAACAGGTTCATCTGCGGACCGTTCCCGTCGGGGAGGCCCTCAAGCAGCGCCCAGGTCAGGGCCCTGGATGAGTTTTTCGGCACCCACAGGGTTGTAGTCCGCGATCGAGCCGGTTCCGAAGTGGAACGCGCTCACGTGATCCGGCTGGACGACGAGGGATTGCTGACGGGGACCACTGCCTCGTCCACCCGCGTTCCGCTTCTCTCGGCCCAGCACGGCGGTGCGCCACCCAAACCGCAACGGCGGCTGATCAGCGTCGCCGATCAACCGCCGTCATGCAGCAGGCACTTTCATAATGTGCGAGGGATGCGACCGGTTGCGGTTGCTCGGCTGGGAGGCGGTGGGGTTGGACGACCAGGAAGCAGACCACGGTGGCGGCCAGCATGCCGCCGAAGACGACGATGGCCATGGCGACCGGTCCGACGCCAAAGCCAAGGCCGGCCAGCAGCGAGACACCCATGATCTGCTGAGGTGGCCAGCGGCGCAGCAGGCGCACGTTCAGCTGGGTCGCACCGATCAAGCCGACCGCGTGTGTCTGGACCTGCTCGTCACTTCGGTCTCCTTGGGGCTCTGAACCGGGTTCAGGCGCGTCGCGTCAGCGTCGGCGCCAGGTGCGGGGTGCGGTGGTCGTCGCGTTGCCGGGTTTGTCGTAGCCACGCACTCGTACGGTCATGGCCTTCTTCTGTTTGGTCGTGGCGACGCGGAGGGTGTACGGGGCGGTTTTGTCGGTGGCGACGATCTTGTTGTTGACGAGGAGTTCGACGCGGGCCATTCCGGCGGTGTCTTTCGCGGATACGACGACCTTGACTGTGCCCTTGACCTTCGCCTCGTTCTTCGGTGCGTTGGTGATGGTTACGGTGGGTGCCTTGTTGTCGACGGTGATGCTGCGGGTGATGTTTGTCTTGTTGCCGACCATGTCATAGATCGCCCAGAGCAGGGTGACGCGGCCGTTGCGGCGGCCGGTGGGCACGGAGATGGCGTACGGCGCGCGGTTGTCGGAGCCGACGTAGGCGCCGTTGGCGTACAGGTCGACCTGGCTGATGCCGGCGGGGTCGCTGACTGCGGTGGCGGTGGCGGTGAACGTGCCGCGGCGCAGTGCCTTGTCGCCGGGGGCGACCGAGCGGACCGTCGGGCCGGTGTTGTCGAGGGTGACGGTGCGGGTGACCTCGCTGGTGTGTCCGGCCTCGTCGGTGCCGCGGAAGGTGAGGGTGCGCTTCCCGGTGAGTTTCGCCGCGGCGGGCCAGTCGAGGATGTTGTGGTGCCGGTCGGTGCGAGCGACCTCTTTGCCGTCGACGAGCAGGGTCAACTGGACGAGGCTGGAGTCGGTCACGCTCGGAGTGAACCGCAGCGGGCCGTGCAGAATCTTGGGAAACTGCCGGGGGTCGAGAGTGATGGCAGGCGTGTCGTGGTCGATGCCGACGTATTCGGTCAGCACGTACTCGTTGCCCGCCCGGTCGGTGATGTACGCGACGAGGTATTCCCACTTGCCGGTCTGGGAGGTGCTGAAGTCGACGGTCGTGGTCCACGGGCCTTCGCCGGTGGTGTCGATGGTGTGGCCGTGCACGACGATTTTGGCGATGTCGGGGTCACCGCTGATGGTGACCGGCGTGTGACCGTCGACCACCTGGTACGGGACCGGGGTCACGAAGGCCGCGGACAGGCTGGTATCGAAGTCGCCGGTGTCCGTCCGGGTTCCCACGTTGCCGGAGCTGTCGTAGACGCGCACGGTCACGGCGACGGCTCCGTTGAGCATGGTCGGCGACCATGCCATGGACAGACTGGCGGTGGTGGACGTGGCGACGACCTTGCCGCCGACGACGATTTCGGCGCGGACGACATCGCGGTTGTCGGTGACTCGGGGCTGAAACCTTCTAGGGCAGTGGCACAGGGTCGTGCCGTCGAGGGACATGCCAGTCTGTTCGACCACCGGTGGCTCGGTGTCCGCCGGCCCCACCAGACGGGTCACCTTGCCGGCGTCGAGCCTGCGGGCACCGCGCCACGCCGGGTCGGCGGGATCGGAGCCATCGAGCAGCGCGGCGCGTACCTGGGTGGCAGTGGCCTGCGGGCGAAGCGCCAGGGCGAGCGCTGCGGCACCGCTGACCAGTGGGGTCGCGGTCGAGCTTCCCGTCCAACCGGTCTCCTTGCCGGTGTGGTCGAGCCCGCGCCGGGCCCCGTGCGCCACCAGATCGATCCACGGGTCCTGAGCCGGATTGGTGTTCGAACTCGGCAGCGGCTTGCCCTTCTCGTCGGTGCCGCCGACCGCGATCACCGGCTCGATCGCGGCCGGATACATGCGGGTCGTCACCCTCTTGTCGCCGGCCGCCGCCACGACGAGTGCACCCGCGTCGACGGCGTGGGCCACCGCGTCCCGGATCACCTGGCTGTCGCTGGCACCGCCGAGCGAGACATTGATGATGTCGGCACCGTGGTCGGCGGCCCACACCAGGCCGGCGGCGATGTCGGCGTAGCTGCCGGAGGTCCCGCCGGTGTCGGTCGGGCGCAGCACCTTGACCGGGAGGACCTTGCACTGCCAACAGACGCCGGCGCCGCCGACACCGTTGCCGGCCTTCCCGGCGATCGTGCCGGCGATCATCGTGCCGTGGCCGTGGTCGTCTGTGGCGTCGTCATCGTCGTTGACGAAGTCGTGGCCCGGCAGCACCCGGCCGTCGTCGAGGTCAGCGTTCGGGCTGACGCCGCTGTCCAGGACGGCGACCGTGACGTCGGCCGCGCCGGTGCTCCACGACCACGCTGCCGGAATCCGGTTCACGGCGAAGCCATCGGTGCCGTCAGTGCGCAGCGGATCCTCGGGGTCGGGAACCGCCATGCCGTAGGCCGTGCTGTCGGATTCCGCGTAGCGCACCGCCGGGTCTGCCCGCAACGCGGCCAGGGTGGCCGTGCGCTGGGGTGCGGGCACCCGGATCACGATGGCCGCCAGGCCCGCGATCGGCTGCTCATCGATCACCGAAGGGCCCAGCCGCGTCAGCACGGCGGCGGCGTCCGTGCCCGGTGCCAGACCGATGACCAGCGTAGCTGTCTCCACCGGTGTGGTCGGCTCGACACGGGCGACCAGCGTCGCATCGGGCCCGCGCAGTTGGTCGACCGGCGCCGATGCGATCACGGCACCGCCCGATCCGGACCCGGCGGTCAACAGCGCGGCGAGGAGGACGCTCGGCAGGCGTGCAGTCACGATTGCTCTCTCAAGTCATGGTGTTGGTGATACGGCGATCGACGCGGGCGAGCGTACCGGTACTCCATCGACATTTATGCCCCGCACTCGTCTGAACGGCGACACCAACATGACCGCGAACCTGGGCGACAGGGGCCTTGTCCGCGCGGCGGGCATCTCCATCCGCTGCGAGACAACATTTGGTCGTAGGTTGGCAGGCCAAATCACGCAGCTCTTCCGTCGTGCAGCGGGGGCACTGGGCCTGCGCGCCGCGACGGCGTCCGCATCTGTCTCTGCGGTGCTGCCGTCTTCCATCCGATAAGACCGACCACTGGGTTGAGCTGGGCACTCACGCGGCGTTGTCACGCAATGGCATCACGTAGTGACGATCGGCCTTGCGCGCGATAGTTCGTCCTCTATATCGTGTGGCGCGTCGGTGATCTTGTCGGGGAGTATCGAGTCCTCGGAAGCAGCGGCAACTACACGGGGGAATATCGATGACGCACGGCGGGCGGCCGACGGGCCGCCATCTTGGTCCGTCCAAGGGCTCTTTCGTTCGTCCGCTGGCGGTTGCAGTGGTAGGGCTGCTCACTGCGGCCGCTGGGGCTTTCGTTGCTCAGCCGGCCTTAGCTGCGCCGCTGCTGGCCGTCGTTCGCGCGGCGGATCCGACGGAAGCCGTCGACGAGGCCACGGCGATGCATCTAGCGTGGAAGTACCGTTTGCCGGTCGAGATTCTCGGGGAGCGGACCGAGTCGTCGGAGACGTTCGCGCTGCCTGACGGCACCCTGAACACCAAGACCTACGCGTCTCCGATTCGAGTGCGCCGCGGCACGGGCTGGGTAGCGGTGAACCCGGATCTAAAGGTTGCCGATGGTGTCGTGGTTCCTGAGGCGACGACCTTGGACGTCCGGTTCTCCAACGGCGGCGACGGTCCGCTGCTGACGGTGACGCGGGACGGGCGCTCGCTGGGGATGTCCTGGCCGGGCACGCTGCCCGTGCCGGTGCTGTCGGGCGACACGGCGACGTATTCGGAGGTGCTGCCCGGCGTTGACCTGCAGCTTACCGCGCACGTCGACTCGTTCAGTGAGGTCTTGCTCGTCAAGACCCCGGCGGCGGCGCGCAATGACGCGTTGCAGCGGCTGCGGTTCGGTCTGGCCACGCAGGGCGTTGTCATGCAGCGTGACGCCGACGGCTTCATCCGAGCGGCGACGCCGTCGGGAGACCCGGTTTTCGTTTCTGACGGCGCCCGAATGTGGGACAAACCGCAGACGCCCGGCTTGGCGCCATCGCAGCGGATGCGGGCGCTGAAGGCCGATCCGGCGGCAGTGAGTCTGCCGCAGGACCCGGAGCCCCGTCGAGTCGAGGATCTGCCGGTGCACCTGGACGGTGCGTCGCTGACGGTCGTGCCGTCGCAGCAGATGCTGACCGATCCCGCCACGGTGTATCCGGTCTCGATCGATCCGGGATTCAACGGCGGCAAGGAGATCTGGACGCACGTCAGCCGTAAGAATCCCACCAAGTCGTACTGGAGTGACAAGTCGACGCGTGGTGACA
>NZ_QHHV01000275.1:0-2424 GCF_003947245.1 Actinoplanes sp. ATCC 53533
AGGCGCCGTGGGCGAGCTTGGTGAGGTTCGCCGCCAGGAAGAGCAGGTCGATCGCGAGCAGGATGCCCGCGCCCAGGCCGATCTGCCACAGCGGGGTGTGCCAGCGGACCCGGGCGAGATAGAAGAACAGCAGGGTGGTGATCGTGATGGTGGCGATCACCGCCATGCCGAACGCGTACGCGAGGGCGGCGGAGCTGCGGAAGGCGAAGACCAGGGTGAGTACCGAGACCATCAGCAGCCAGTTGATCCACGGTACGTAGATCTGGCCGATCGTCGACGCCGAGGTGTGCGCGATCCGCAGTCTCGGGAGGTAGCCGAGCTGAGCGGCCTGCGACGCCACGGAGTAGGCACCGGTGATCACGGCCTGGGCGGCGATCACCGTCGCCGCGGTGGCCAGCAGCACCATCGGCAGTCGCCCCCAGCCGGGCGTGAGCAGGAAGAACGGGCTGTCGACCGCATGTGGGTCACGCAGGATCAACGCGCCCTGCCCCAGGTAGCTGAGCACGCACGCGGGCAGCACGAGAAGCAGCCAGCCGCGGGTGATGGCGCGGCGGCCGAAGTGGCCCATGTCGGCATACAGCGCCTCGGCGCCGGTCACCGCGAGCACGATCGCGGCGAGCGAGAAGAAGGCGACCTCGAAGCGGCCGGTCAGGAACCCCACCGCGTAGGTGGGTGACAGTGCTCGCAGGATCTCGGGGTTACGGGCGATGCCGGCGACACCGCAGGCGCCGATGGCGAGGAACCAGGCGATCATCACCGGGCCGAACAGCCGCCCGACGGCGGCCGTCCCCCGGCGCTGGAAGGCGAACAACACCACGATGATCACGGCGGTGGCCGGGACCACCAGGTCGTCCAGCCCCGACTGGACGATCTTGATCCCTTCCACCGCCGACAACACGGAGATAGCCGGCGTGATCATGCTGTCGCCGAAGAACAGGGCGGCCCCGAAGACACCGGCCAGCGCGAGCATCCCGGTGGCGCGGCTCTTGCCGGCGCCACCCCAGCGGCGCAGCATCGCGATCAGGGCCATGATGCCGCCCTCGCCATCGTTGTTGACCCGCATCACGAGGGCGACGTAGGTCAGCGTCACGATGATCATCACGGACCAGAAGATCAGCGAGACGACCCCGTACACGTTGCCGGTGCTGACCGGCACGGGGTGCGGGTCGGCGGGGTTGAAGACGGTCTGCAGGGTGTAGATCGGGCTGGTGCCGATGTCGCCGAACACGATGCCGAGCGCGCCGACCACGACGGCGGCCCGCACCGTCTCCCTCCCACCCGCCGCCGGCCCGGTAACGGACTCTGCCTTCACCCGACGTCCTTCCCCGCTCAACCCGGCAGCCGGTCCCCGCGAAATCCGGGCCGGCATCGTCGGCACACCGTCGAACCTGACGTTAGACGCGCCGAAGCGAGAGTGCGGGAAAGATCCGCGTTAAGAACGCGTCAAACATCGGCGCGCGGGCTGGCTGTGCGCGGTCAGGGGCGGAAGCGGTAGCCCATGCCGGGCTCGGTGAGCAGGTGCCGGGGGTGGGACGGGTCGGCCTCGAGTTTGCGACGCAGCCGGGCCATGTATTGGCGCAGGTAGTTGGTCTCGGTGGAGTACTGCGGGCCCCAGACGTCGTGCAGCAGGGCTCGCTGGCTGAGAAGTTTGCCCGGGTGGCGGAGCAGGTGTTCGAGCAGCTGCCATTCGGTGGGGGTGAGCCGCACGTCGGTGTCGCCGCCGGTGATGCTGCGCGCGCCGAGGTCGATGGTGTGCGGGCCGATCGTGACGGTGGGCGGGGTTTCGCCGGGTGGCTGGGTCCGGCGGGTGACGGCCCGGATGCGGGCGAGCAGTTCGTCGATGCCGAAGGGTTTGGTGATGTAGTCGTCGGCGCCGGCGTCGAGGGCGTCGACCTTGTCGTGGCTCTCGGCGCGGCCGGAGAGCACGATGATCGGGATGCCGGTCCAGCCGCGGAGACCGCGAATGACCTCGGTGCCCTCCATGTCGGGCAAGCCGAGATCGAGCACAACGAGGTCCGGGTGGTGGCGGGTGGCGGCGCGCAAGGCGGAGACGCCGTCAGGCGCGGTGTCGACATCGTAGTGACGGGCGCGCAGGTTGATGGTCAGCGCGCGGACGATCTGGGGTTCGTCGTCGACCACGAGGATGCGGGTCACCGGTCGGCGGCTGTCGGCAGCGAAAGGATCATGGTGAGTCCACCTCCGGGTGTCTCCTCCGGTGTCAGGGTGCCGCCCATCGCCTCGGTCAGACCACGGGACAGCGCGAGTCCGAGCCCGACACCGGTGTGGTTGTCACGGTCGCCGAACCGTTGGAAGGGCAGGAAGACATCGTCCCAGCGGTCTTCGGGGATGCCGGGTCCATGATCAATGACGCGGATCTCGACTGCGCCGCCCAGCGAACTCGCGGTGATGACCGGCGGCGTGGTC
>NZ_QHHV01000276.1:0-16291 GCF_003947245.1 Actinoplanes sp. ATCC 53533
GCTGGCCGCCGAGGGTGCCGAGGCGCTGACCACCACGAGGGTCGCCGCCGAGGCGGGTGTCTCCGTCGGCGCCCTGTATCAGTACCTGCCGGATCGCGACGCGATCGTCGACACCCTGGCCGATCGATACCTCGCCCGGCTGGAAACGCTCATGGCGTCGTTCGTCGAGCGGGCGGCCCGAGAGTCCTGGCCCGACCCGGTGGCCGTCCTCGTCGACGCGTTCGCCGGGCTCTACCGGTCCGAGCCGGGCCTGCGGGCGTTGTGGTTCGGTCGTCACCTCACCGAACGGACCCGGGAGGCCGACCGCGGGCACAAGCGTGCCATGGCCGCGGGCCTGCACCGCATCCTCGTCGCCCAGGGCCTGCTCGCCGACGACGCGGCGGCGGCGATCGCCTGCCGCACCGCGTTCCTGGCCGCCGACGCCGTGCTCCAGGAAGCCTTCCGCGCCGAGGCCGGCGGCGCGGCCGACCTGCTCGGCCAGCTCAAGACCATGCTCCGCGCCTACCTCGGCGAGCTCGCCCGCACGCCCCGCGCGTAGGGCGGGCGGGTGAGTCCTCGCCGAGGTGGCCCACTCCTGGCGACCGGCTACCTACCCGGCCGCTTGCTTCAGCAGGGGTCCACGGCGTCGATCATGTTCGCCAGTCCCGCCCACCGGTTCAAGTTGTAATCCGTGTGCGGGGCGGTGCTGCCGAACTTGTAGACCCACTGCCCTTCCCAGTTGTAGAAATACGCGCGGGTGCCGGCGCTCTGGCTGTTGTCGTACGACTCCAGCCGGTCGTTGAGGCCGTAATTGCCGAGGTTGATGAAATCGCAGTAGTAGAGCTGCCGCAGGGTGCCACTGAAATTGGCATAGTCGAACAGGCAGAGGTACAGGTAGGAACAGTTGGCGAGCGTCGTCGCGCCGGAGAGCGAGCGGGCGCGCTCCTCGCCCGGCACCGGGATGACCACCTTGACCCGGCCGTCGTCGGACATGACCTCGTTGGCGCTGATCTGCCGGCCGCCGACCTTCATGCCGGCGAGAGTCTTGTCGACCTCGCCCTGCAGCAGGCGGGCCTGCCGCTGGTCGAGACCCGCGCTGCGGGCCTGTTCCGCGAAGGCCGGCCGCGCCCCCGGGTCGTTGGCGGCTGCCTTCGCGACCTGCGCGGGAGCCACGACGACAGCCAGGGCGACGAGGGCGATTCCGCACCTCTTGGCGCCTCTGATGATCATTTCTCTCATGTCCCGTTTCCCTCCGTTGATGACACCGGCAATTCCTGCCCATTGGTCTAGCAACGGTTGCCGGCTGTCCGCCCGATGATCGGCGTCGATCAATCAATCGCCGGACAATCACCGGCGGGTCACGGGGGGAGGTGCATCAGACGGTCAAGCGGGCAGCGGGATCTGCTCGCCGGCCTCCACCGCGATCGGCAGCCTGTTCTCCGCGGGCGGCAGCGGGCAGGTGGCGAACTCGGTATACGCGCACGGCACGTAGCGCCCGGCCACCACCCACTCGCCCGTCGACTGCTGCTCGAAGGACGTCATAGCAGCACCCTATCCCTACTCAACGAGTGGGAGATGCGGATGCGTCGAGGATCACCTGACCATTGACGGTCTTGCATTGCCTACCGTGTAGGTAGATAGGGTGGGCGGCATGCGTAGAACCGTGCCTCTGCTCGTGGCCGCGACCGTCCTCACTGGAGCCCTCACCGCCTGCCAGGGCGACGCGGGCACCACCTCCAGCGCGGCGTTCGACCCGGCGACCTGTCAGGGCGGCACGCTGTCGGTGCTCAACCAGGGCGGCATCACCCACCTCGACCCCGCCCGGCTCTACACCTCCGGCGGCGGCAACATCCCGTCGCTGCTGTTCCGGACCCTGACCACCCGCAACCGGCAGCCCGGCGAGGCCGGCACCAAGCCGGCCCCGGACCTCGCCACCGACCTGGGCACCCCGTCGGACGGGGCGAAGACCTGGACCTACAAGCTGCGGGACGACATCTTCTTCGAGGACGGCACGCCGATCACCGCGGCCGACGTCAAGTACGGCATCGAGCGCTCGTTCGCCCCCGAGCTGCCCGGCGGCGCGCCCTACCTGCGGGACTGGCTGGTCGACGCGGCCGGCTACCAGGGGCCGTACAAGCAGCCGGCCGGGATCAAAGCGATCGAGACGCCGGACGCCAAGACCATCGTCTTCAAGCTGCGCAAGGCCGAGGGCGACTTCCCGTTCCTGGCCACCGCCACCCAGTTCGCGCCGGTGCCCAAGGCCAAGGACAAGGGCGTCGACTACGAGAAGCACCCGGTCTCCTCGGGGCCGTACATGGTGGCCTCGTACGAGCAGAAGAAGTCGCTGTCGCTGGTGCGCAACCCGCACTGGACCGCCAAGAGCGACCCCCTGCGGTATGCCTGCCCGGACAAGATCGACGTGACCTCCGGGCTGGACGCCGCGGTGATCAACCAGCGGCTGGTCACCGGCGCCGGCCAGGACGCCAACGCGGTCACCACCGACGCCGTGGTCGGCCCCGAGCAGCTCGCCCAGCTCGGCACCGGCTCCGCGCTCGACAAGCGGGTCGCCCGCGGCGAATTCCCGTCGACCACCTACCTGGCCTTCAACACCAAGAAGAAGCCGTTCGACGACCAGCAGGTGCGCGAGGCCCTCTCGTACGCGATCAACCGCACCTCGGTGGTCAACGCCCTGGGCGGCAGCGCGGTCGCCGGGCCGTCCACCACCTTCCTGCCGCCGCAGGCCGCGCTCGGCTACCAGCCGTACGACTACTTCCCGGCCGGCGACAGCGGCGACCCGGCCAAGGCCAAGCAGCTGCTCCCGGCGGGCGGGCTCAGCATCGAGCTGGCGCACGAGAACGACGACGCCAACGGCCTGGGCCCCAAGGTCGCCGCCGCCGTGCAGGACGCGTTCAAGCAGGCCGGGATCACGGTCACGCTGACCGCGATCGACAGCGCCACCTACCGCGACGTCACCGGCAAGCCGGCCACCCAGCCCGGCCTGTCCCTGCAGAGCTGGGGTGCCGACTGGCCGTCGGGCGGCCCGTTCCTGATCCCGATCTTCGACGGCCGGCAGATCATCACCGCCGGCGGCAACTTCAACCTGGCCCAGTACGACGACCCCGCGGTCAACGCCGAGATCGACGCGATCAACGCGCTCACCGACCCGGCCGCGGCGGCCAAGCGCTGGGGCGCGCTGGACGCGAAGATCGGCAAGCTCGCCCTGGTCGTACCGCTCACCCACGAGAAGGACGTCTATCTGTACGGCAAGAACGTCAAGAACGCCGTGCCGGACGGCTGGCGGGGCCAATACGACCTGGCCCGGGTCTCCGTCAAGTGACGAGCCCTCCGGCGGCGCCGGCGGTCCCGCCCCGGGCGCGGACCGTCGGGCACCGGCTGCTGCGCGACCGCGGCTTCGTGATCGGCGCGAGCATCGTGCTGGTCATGGCCGCGGTCGCGGTGGCGGCGCCGCTGCTCGCCCGGGCGGCCGGTCAGGACCCGAACACGTACCACGACGCGCTGCTCGACTCGGCCCGGGGCGGCGTACCGCTCGGGCGGTTCGGCGGGATCAGCGCCGAGCACTGGCTCGGCGTCGAGCCCGGCACCGGCCGTGACCTGTTCGCCCGGGTGGTCTACGGCGCCCGGGTGTCGCTCGGCGTCGCGATCTCGGCGACCGTGCTGCAGGTCGTCATCGGTGTCGTGGTCGGGGTGGCCGCGGGGCTCGGCGGCCGGTTCGTGGACGCGGTCCTGAGCCGGCTCGTCGACCTGGTGCTCTCCGTGCCGAGCCTGGTGCTGGCGATCTCGCTGCTGGCCATCGTCCCGCCGTCGTGGCCGCGGCCCGCGCTGCTGGCCGTGGTCATCGCCGTGCTGGGCTGGGGCGGCACCGCCCGGATCTCCCGCGGCGAGACGCTGTCGCTGCGTACCCGTGATTATGTGGCCGCGGCCCGGGTGTCCGGCTCCGGGCCGTGGCGGGTGGCCCGCCGCGAGATCCTGCCCGGCCTGGCCCCGCCGGTCCTCACCTACGCCGCGCTCATCCTGCCCACCAACATGATCATCGAGGCCGGCCTGTCGTTCCTCGGTGTCGGCGTGCGGCCGCCCACCCCGTCCTGGGGCCAGATGCTGTCCACCGCGACCACCTGGTTCCGCGCCGACCCGATGTACGTGGCCATCCCCGGCGTGCTGCTCTTCCTCACCCTGCTGGCGTTCGTGCTGGCCGCCACCGGGCTGCGCCGGGTGCTCGACCCCCGGCAGCGCGAGGTCCTGCGGTGATCGGCTACCTCGTGCGCCGGGTGGCCGGCGCGGTGCTGGTGCTGTTCGGCCTGGCGGTGATCGTCTACGCGCTGTTCTACCTGGCGCCGTCGGACCCGGCCATCCTGACCTGCGGCCGGGGCTGCACGCCGGAACGCCTCGCCGAGGTGCACGCCGCGATGGGCCTCGACGACTCGGTCCTGGTGCAGTTCCAGCACTTCCTGCAGGGCCTGGTCGTGGGCCGGGACTACCCGGCGGGACCGCAGGTGCGGCACTGCCCGGCGCCCTGCCTGGGTTACTCGTTCGAGACCGATCAGCCGGTGACCGCGCTGCTGGCCGACCGGCTGCCGGTGTCGGCGTCGCTGGCCATCGGTGCCGAGATCCTCTCGCTGATCGTCGGGATCGGCGCCGGGATGCTGTCCGGCCTGCGCCGGTTCCGGATCCTCGACCGGCTGGTGAACACCCTGGTCCTGGCCGGGTACGCGGTGCCGGTCTTCCTGGTCGGCCTGCTGCTCCTGCTGGTGTTCTGCGTCTACCTGCAGTGGCTGCCGTTCCCCAGCTACGTCCCGCTCAGCACCGACCCGGTGGCGTGGGCGAGCAACCTGCTGCTGCCGTGGACCGCGCTCGCGGTGATCCAGTCCGCCGCCTACGCCCGGCTCACCCGCGCCGGCGTGCGGGAGACCCTGTCCGAGGACCATATCCGCACCGCCCGGGCGTACGGCATCCCGGAACGGCGGATCGTCTGGCGGCGGGCGCTGCGCGGGGCGCTCGTGCCCCTGGTGACCCTGGCCGCGATCGACATCGCCGCCATCATGACCAGCGCGGTGCTCACCGAGACCATGTTCGGCCTGCCCGGGGTCGGTCAGCTGCTGGTCGGCGCGGTCAACCAGGTGGACCTGCCGGTCGTCGTCGGCGTGACGCTGCTGACCGGCTTCCTCATCGTGGTGGCCAACGCCCTGGCCGACCTGGTCCACGCCGCGATCGACCCGAGGGTGCAACTGCGATGACCGCCTGCACTGAGTGTCGCCGAGCGATTGATGCCGACGGCCGTGACCGCGAGGGCCAGAAGGGCATCGCGAAGGTGGCACTGCGATGACCGCCTGCACCGAGTGTCGCCGAGCGATTGATGCCGACGGCCGTGACCGCGAGGGGGCACTGCGATGACCGTGCTCAGCGTCGAGGATCTGCGGGTCAGCTTCGGCGACCGGACCGCGGTCGACGGCCTCAGCTTCGACCTACCGGCCGGCGGCGCCCTCGGCATCGTCGGCGAGTCCGGCTCGGGCAAGAGCGCCACCGCCCTGGCCCTGCTCGGCCTGCACCCCGATGCCGAGGTGCGGGGCCGGATCGGCTTCGCCGGCGAGGAGCTCACCACGGCCACGCCGCAGCGGCTGCGCGCGGTGCGCGGGGCCGGGATCGCCATGGTGTTCCAGGAGCCGCTGACCGCGCTGAGCCCGTTCCACACCGTCGGCGCGCAGATCGCCGAGGTGTACCGGCTGCACACCGGCGCGTCCCGGCGGGCGGCCCGCGAGCGCGCGGTCGAGGTGCTCACCCAGGTGCACATCGCCGACGCGGCCACCCGGGCGGACGCGTACCCGCATCAGTTCTCCGGCGGCATGCGCCAGCGCGCGCTGATCGCCATGGCGCTGGCCTGCCGGCCGCAGGTGATCGTCGCGGACGAGCCGACCACCGCGCTGGACGTCACGGTGCAGGCGCAGATCCTCGACCTGCTCGACGAGGTCCGCACCACGACCGGCACGGCCCTGCTGCTGATCAGCCACGACCTGGGCGTGGTGGCCGGCTCGACCGACTCGGTGATCGTCATGCGGCGGGGCCGGATGGTCGAGCAGGGCCCAACCGAGACGGTGCTGCGCACGCCGCGGATGCCGTACACGAGGGAACTGCTCGCCGCCGTCCCGCGCCCCGGCGAGCCCCGGGAGATCACCGGCGAGCCGCTGCTGCGCCTCACAGACGTACACAAGCATTTTCCGCCGCCGCGCCGGCGGTCGCTGCGGCGGGCCGAGCCGGTCAAGGCCGTCGACGGCGTCACCCTGGAGGTCCGGCGCGGCGAGACGCTGGGCGTGGCCGGCGAATCCGGTACGGGCAAGACGACACTGGCCCGGCTGATGGTCGGCCTGCTGGCACCGTCCGCGGGCCGGATCACCATCGACGGCGTGGATGTCGCCCGGCGCCGCGGCCGTTCGATGCAGATGGTGTTCCAGGACCCGCTGTCGTCGCTCAACCCCCGCCGTACGGTCGGCGAGAGCATCGCGGACCCGCTGCGCCTGCGAGGGGTGCGCGACCCGCGCGCCCGGGTCGAGGAGCTGCTGGACCGGGTGGGCCTGGACCGCGCCGAGTACGACCGGTATCCGCACCAGCTCTCCGGCGGCATGCGCCAGCGGGTCGGCATCGCCCGGGCGCTGGCACCGCGCCCCCGCCTGATCGTCTGCGACGAGCCGGTGTCGTCGCTGGACGTCACCACCCAGTCCCAGGTCCTGGCGCTGCTGGCGGACGTGCGCCGCGAGTACGAGCTGACCCTGGTCTTCGTCTCGCACGACCTGGCGGTGCTGCGCCAGGTCGCCGACCGGGTGGCGGTCGTGCACGGCGGCCGGATCGTCGAGCTGGGCGACACGGCCCAGGTGTACGAGCAGCCGCGGCACCCGTACACCAAGGAACTGCTCGCCGCCGTGCCCGTCGCGGACCCGGCGGAGGCGCGCCGGCTGCGCGCCCTGCGCCGCAGCCTGTCCGGAAACCCGGCGCCGGCCGACCAGAGCATGCCCGAATAGGACCCTCGTCAGCCGACGTGGACGTGCGGGCGGCGGTTGCGGGCGGGCTCGGCCTGGCGCAGCATCTCGCGGGTGACCGGGGCGACCTCGCCCTGCCCGAAGATCAGGTAGCGCAGGAAGTTCGCCGCCGGGTTGCCCTCGGTCCACTCGAAGTAGATGTGCGGCCGCCGCCCGGTGGTGTCGCGGATGTGCAGCAGCAGCGCCGCGATCGCGCTGGGCACCGACGAGCTCTCCATCGTCAGGATCCGGTACCGGTGGTGCAGCACCTGACCGCGCAGGTGCAGCTCGGTCTCGAAGTCGGAGGCGTCCACGACGTTCACCTCGATGAAGATGACGTCGCTGTCGTCGGTCAGGTCGTTGTCGGCGAGGATCTGGGCGATCTTGGCGCTGTACTCGCGGGCGTCGCGGTTGTCCGGCTCGTTGGCGATCAGCCGGATCTTGCGGCGGCCGCACTCGCGCAGGAAGGCGGCGGCGACCTCGTCGGTGGAGATCCGGGTCACCCGCAGCTCGAAGGCCCGGTACAGCCGGGAGAGCAGCGAGATGACCAGGATGCCGGCGATGAAGCAGCCCGCGATCTTGACGCCGTCCGGGCGTTCGATGACGTTCGCGACGGTGGTGTAGACGAAGACCGCCGAGATGGTGCCGAACGCCCAGGTGCGGCCGCGCTGGGCCCGCCGGTGGGCGGAGAGCGTCACCGCGATGGCGGCCGAGGTGATCAGGACCAGCACGCCGGTGGCGTAGGCGCCGCCCTGGGCGTCGACGTCCGCGTCGAAGACCACGGTGATCAGGAAGGCGGTGGCGGTGAAGACCAGGACCATCGGGCGTACGGCGCGGGCCCAGGAGGGTGCCATGCCGAACTTCGGCAGGTAGCGGGGGACCAGGTTGAGCAGCCCGGCCATCGCCGACGCGCCGGCGAACCAGAGGATCGCGATGGTCGACACGTCGTACAGGGTGCCGAAGATGTTGCCGAAGTTCTCGTGCGCCAGGTAGGCCAGGGCCCGGCCGTTGGCCGCGCCGCCGGGCTCGAACGCCGCCTGCGGGATCAGCACCGTGGTGACCAGGCTACTGGTGATCAGGAAGACGCTCATGATCGCGGCGGAGGTGGTGAGCAGCCGCTTGGCGCCGCGGATCCGCCCGGCCGGGTGCTGCGGGGTGTCGCCGGCACCGCCCCTGATGTGCGGCATGACGGCGACCCCGGTCTCGAAGCCGGACAGCCCCAGGGCGAGCTTCGGGAACACCAGCAGGGCGATGCCCACCATGACCAGCGGATTGCCGTGCTGGGTGGTCAGTGCGGTGGTCCAGTCGTCGACCTGCCCGGGATGGGTGAGCACCCGGAACAGCCCGTCGCCGACCACCGCGACGTTCAGCGCGAGATAGACCCCGACCAGCCCGACGGCGATCCCGATGGCCTCGGTGAAGCCCTTCAGGAACACGGCACCGAGCAGCGCGATGAGCACGAGCGTGACGATGACCTCGTGGCCCTTCAACGAGGAGGGCCAGAAGGGGTTCTCGTCGACGTGCGCGGTGGCGTCGGCGGCGGACAGGGTGATGGTGATGATGAAGTCGGTGGCGGCGAAGCCGAGCAGCACCAGGACGAACAGCTTGCCCTTCCAGAACGACAGCAGCCGCACCAGCATGGCGATGGAGCCCTCGCCGTTCGGGCTCTCCGCCGCGACCCGCCGGTAGACCGGCAGCGCTCCCAGCAGGGTGACCAGCACCAGGACCAGGGTGGCGACGGGGGAGAGCACGCCGGCGGCGAGGGCGGCGATGCCGGGCTGGTAGCCCAGCGTGGAGAAGTAGTCGACGCCGGTCAGGCACATGACGCGCCACCAGGCGTGCGGTTTCTCCTGCCGGGGCGGCTGGGCGTGCGGCCCCTGATGCTGCTGTGACCGGTCGTTCAGCCCGGACAGCAACCACTCCCGCAGCCGGTCCTGCCGCTGACTTTCGGACGCGACCTTCTCCGCAACGGCCATCGGCCCTCCCGCAAACCCTGTCGCACCTGAGCCCGCCTGCCGGGTCCGCGACCGCCGAGCAAAGCGTGTCACCGGATCGGCCCGGCCGCCGCCCGCCAGGCGTTAAGAACGCGTCAAGAACCGGGGCGGCGGCCGCACCATGATCGTCGCCCGGCCGGCGGCGTAGCCGGATTTGTTGACACGGCGGAAACCTACGGGCAATCTGTGTTAACGGTCACATCGATTGATGTGACTATCAGCCGTTCCTGATCCGGAAGCAGGTCGTGATGCCGTTCAGACGCTGCGCGCGGGCCCTGGTCGCCGCTCTCGCCGGGACCGCCACGGTCCTCGCCCTCACCGGCGCGCCCGTCCTCGCGGCGCCCGTGACGATCACCAACGCCACCCAGTTCGCCGACACCACGGGCGCCGTGGTGCACGCGCACGGCGGCGGGGTCCTCAAGGTCGGTGCCTATTACTACTGGTTCGGCGAGAACCGCAATGCCGACAACACCTTCCGGTACGTCTCGGCCTATCGCTCCACCGACCTGCGGACCTGGGAGTTCCGCAACCACGTGCTGACCCAGTCCTCCGCCGGCGAGCTGGCGAGCGCCAACATCGAGCGGCCCAAGGTGATCTACAACGCCGGCACCCGGCAGTTCGTCATGTGGATGCACAAGGAGACCGCGACGGACTACGGTCAGGCGCGGGCCGCGGTGGCCGTGTCGAGCACCGTCGACGGCGCCTACACCTACCGGGGCAGCTTCCGGCCGCTGGGCACCCACATGTCGCGGGACATCACCGCGTTCGTCGACGACGACGGCACCGGCTACATGGTGTCGTCGGCCAACGAGAACCGTGACCTGAACGTCTACCGCCTCACTAGCGACTACACCGACATCGCCGCGCTGGTGCGCAGCTGGCCCGGTGACGTCCGGGAGGCGCCGGCGCTGTTCAAGCGCAACGGCGTCTACTTCATGCTGACCTCCGGCGCCACCGGCTGGAATCCCAACCAGCAGAAGTACTCCTCCGCCACCAGCATCACGGGCACGTGGAGCGCCTGGCGCAACGTCGGTGACGCGACGGCCTACCAGTCGCAGACGGCGTACGTGCTGCCGATCGCGGGCACGGCGGGGACCTCGTACCTGTACCTGGGGGACCGGTGGGGCAACTCCCTGGGCGGCACGGTGAACGACTCCCGCTACGTCTGGGCGCCGCTGCGCTTCCCCAGCGCCACCACGCTGGCGCTGGACTACTTCCCGTCGCTGGTCATCGACACGGCCACCGGCGCGGTGACCGGACCGCCGGGCACCTACACCGCGGTGGTCGCGCGGCACTCCGGCAAGTGTGTCGACGTGGTGGGCGCGTCGAGCGCCGATCTCGCCGAAACCATCCAGTACACCTGCGGCGCCGGCCTGAACCAGCAGTGGCGGCGCAAGGACCTGGGCAACGGCTACGTGCAACTGGAGGCCCGGCACAGCGGGAAATGCCTGGATGTCACGAATGCCTCGACCGCCGACAACGCCCGGATCGTACAATTCACCTGCGGAACGGGCACCCATCAGCAGTGGCAGGTGCAGGACGCCGGCGGCGGCTACTACCGGCTCGTGGCCCGGCACAGCGGCCGGTGCCTCGACGTTATCAGCGGCGGCACGGCCGACGGCGTGCGGCTGATCCAGTACGCCTGCGGCACCGGGACCAATCAGCAGTGGATCAACCGCACCGCCTGAACCGGCTCCTCCTCAGATCCGGACGCGAACTGCCGATAGGCAGCAAGTAAGGCGCATACCGCCCCGGTCGCTGAGGAAGGCAAATCGTGTCTGGACGCCGAGCGCCACAGGTGGTCGTAGGTCGCGACGACGCTTCGGTCGAGGACGGCCCCCTGCCGCCCGGCATCGACACGCCCGCGCTCGCCGCGGCGATCCCGCACAGCATCTGGGTGGTGTCCGCGTCGGGCACCGTCGGCTACGCCAACCAGCGTGCCCGGCAGTATCCGGGATCCCGGGACCTCCGGGCGGACGACGCGGAGTTCCCCTGGGACTCGATCGTGCACCCCGACGACGCCGGGGCGGTGCGCCGGGCGGCGGAGGCCGCGCGGCCCGGGCCGGAGCCGTACGAGGTCGAATGCCGGATCGGCCACCGGGACGGGTCGTATCGCTGGCACAGCGTGCGCTTCGTGCCGGCGAACGGCCGGTGGATCGCGACGGGCACCGACATCGAGGCGCTCAAGGGCCAGCAGCGGTACGGCAGGGAGATTCTCTCCCTGCTGGAGACGCTCGAAGCGGCCGCGCCGGCCGGGTTCGGCTTCGTGGACGGCGACTCCCGGCTCGCCCGGGTCAACGACACCCTGGCCGCGATGGGCAGCGTACCGCGGTCCCAGCAGGTCGGACGGCCCGTCCAGGAGGCCCTGCCGGGCATCTGGCCGCAGATCGAGGCGAAATACCGCCGGGCGTGCGAGACGGCCACCGCGGTCGTCGGGACAGTGGTCTCCGCGCCGCCGGACGAGGACTCCGACGGACCCCGGTCCTGGCTGGCCGGCTGCTACCCCGTCCTGGTGGACCACCGGCTGATGGGCGTCGGGCTGGTGCTGGTGGACGTCACCGAGCGTGAGCAGGCCCAGGCCTTCCGCTCGGTCATCATGGACGACATGGCCGAGGGCCTCTACACCGTCGACGGCGACGGCAAGCTGACCTCGATGAACCGCGCCGCGTCGGAGATGCTCGGCTGGCAGGAGAAGGACCTGCTCGGCTCCTCGGTGCACGACGTGGTGCACGCGCCACCCTGGCAAGGCACGCCGCAGCCGGAGGCCGAATGCCCGCTGCGGCGGACCCGCACGGCCGGGCAGTCCGTGCAGACGGTCGACGAGACCTTCGTCCGCCGCGACGGCTCCACCTTCGGGGTCGCGTGCTCGGTCGCGCCGCTGGATTCCGGGGGCGGCTCGCCCGGCGCGGTGGTCACCTTCCGTGACATGACCGAGGTGCGCCGCGCCGAGCTGGAGACGCGCCACGACCAGAAGCTGGAGTCCCTGGGCCGGCTCTCCGCCGGGCTGGCGCACGAGATCAACACCCCGATCCAGTTCGTCGGCGACAACACCCGGTTCCTGGCCGACGCGTACCAGGACATGCTGGATCTGCTGCTCGTCTACCGGGAGTGCATGACGCCCGCGCTGGGGGAGCTGCAGTGGAGCGATCGCACCGAACGCGCGCAGGCGGCCGAGGCCAAGGCGGACGTGGAATATCTCGCCGCCGAGATTCCCGCCGCGGTCAGCCAGAGCCTGGAGGGCGTGGAGCGGGTCGCCTCCCTGGTGCGGGCGATGAAGTCGTTCAGCTACAAGGACTCCACGGAGCAGGCCTACGCGGACCTGAACGAGGCGATCAGGACCACGCTCACGGTCGCCCGCAACGAGGTCAAGTACGTCGCGGACGTCGCGCTGGAGCTCGGCGAGCTGCCCGACGTGATGTGCCACCTCGGCGACCTGAACCAGGTCTTCCTCAACCTGCTCGTCAACGCGGCCGACGCCCTGAAGGACAACGCCGAGCGCGGTGAGATCCGGATCAGCTCCGCGACGGACGGCCCCACCGCGGTGATCAGCTTCGCCGACAACGGCACCGGCATCCCCGAGGACATCCTGCAGTCGATCTTCGAGCCCTTCTTCACCACCAAGGAGGTCGGCAAGGGCACGGGGCAGGGGCTCGCGCTGGCCCGCGCGGTGCTGGAGAAGCACGACGGCTCGATCGAGGTCCGCTCGGTGGTCGGCGAGGGCACCGAGTTCATCCTGCGGCTACCCATCGCCGGAAAGCAGGACACGCCGGCATGACCGCCTGCACCGAGCGGCACCCAGCCGGACCCGACAACGGCCTGGTAGGCGAGGGCCAGAAGGGCATGCCAGAGGAGGGCACGGCATGACCGCCTGCACCGAGCGGCACCCAGCCGGACCCGACAACGGCCCGGCGGGCGAGGGCCAGAAGGGCATGCCAAAGGAGGGCACGGCATGACGAAGGCGCGTGCCCTGTTCGTCGACGATGAACCCCGGATCCTGGACGGGCTCCGCCGCTCGCTGCGCGGCAAGCGCGGCGAGTGGGAGATGACGTTCGTGTCTGAGGGCGCCGAGGCTCTCGAGCTGCTGGCGCAGTCGCCGTACGACGTGGTGGTGTCCGACATGCGGATGCCGGGGATGGACGGCGCCGAGCTGCTCACCAACGTCAGCCAGCGGCACCCGGAGGTGGCCCGGGTCGTGCTGTCCGGGCACATCGAGCCGGAGGCGGCGATCCAGGTGGCCGTCGCCGGCCACCGGTTCCTCACCAAGCCCTCCGACGCGGAGAGCCTCATCGCCGTGATCGAGCAGTTGCTGATCAAAACCTCCAGCGCCCATCAGAGCGAGGCGCGGCGGATCGCCGGCGGGGTCCGGGCCATTCCCACGCTGCCCGAGCACACCGACGGGATCGTCGGCCTGCTGGCGCCCGACGCCAACCTGTCGTACGCGGTGCAGACGGCGATGCACGACGTCGGGCTGACCGCCAAGCTGCTCCAGCTGTCGAATTCCCGGTTCTTCGGCTCCCGCCCCCGCAACTCCTCCGTCGAGTCGATCGTCAACGCGATGGGCGTGCCGATGGTGCAGGCGGTGGCCGGCGCGGGGCACGTGCTGCGCCCGACCGCGGCCTGGGACCCGGGGATCGAGCAGCACTTGCGGGCGGCGTGGCGGCACGCGGTGGCGACCGCCTGCCTGGTGGATTTCGTGGCCTCGCCGGCGAACCGGCCCCACGCGCAGGCCGCGGCGCTGCTGCAGGACGTCGGGCGGCTCGTCTGCCTGGCGGCGGTGGGTGACACCGGGGCGGCGGTCGACCTCGGCGCGGAGACCCGCGACGGTGTCCCGTTCCGCGACGTCGGGGTGGAACTGCTGCATCTGTGGGGGCTGCCGCCGCCGATCGTCACCGCGGTCGCCCAGCGCGACGTGGCGCAGTCACCGGGGCTCTCCGGGCTCGGCGTGGCCGCGGCGGTGCGGACGGCCCATCTGCTGATCCAGGAGACCGAGTCCGCCTCACCCGCCGCGGGCACGCACGCCGAGGAACTGGCTCACCTGCTGTCCCACCCCCAGTTGAAGGCGCAGGACGTCGACTGGCGCCGAGCCGCCGACGAGGCATCACGCCAGGCCGGGCTGTGGAACAGCCCCGGCCGCCAATGATCACCGGCGGGGCTGCCGCGGCCGCCCCGCCCGGGAAGGGGAGCTCATGGCACACATCCTGGTGGTCGACGACGACCCGGCGATCCGGCAACTGCTCACCGACGTGCTGGAGATGGACGGCTACGAGGTCAGTGTCGCGGTCGACGGGCTCGCCGCCGTCCGGGCGGTGGAGGCGATCAACCCCGACTTCGTGATCCTGGACGTCATGATGCCGGGCCTGGACGGCTTCGGGGTGCTCAGCACGATCCGGGCCCAGCCCGGCGAACCGGTGCCCGTCCTCATGCTGACCGCCGCGGCCGAGTCGGACGCCAACGCGCGGGCCTGGGCCGGCGGCGTGGACTACTACCTGGCGAAGCCGTTCACCGCGGACGCCGTCCTCGACCTCATCGACGGCGTCCTCACGGGGCAGGTGAGCGTCGCCGACCTGTGAAGCGGCCCGCCGGCGAAATCCGGCCGGCGTCTTGCTCAAGACCGCGGCGGGCTGACCGATGTTCATGCCACGGACAAGGTCGGCCCCAACCGCCGACTGCGTCAAGAGGTAACTGAGAGTGATGAGGAGAGCGCAGGCCGTGAAAATCACCAGCCTTTCGGTGTCAGCGGGCGCGACCGACGCGTACCGCCGACGGATGGCGGCGGTGGCCGTCGCCGCGCTCGCCGTCGTCAGCCTTCCCGCCCCCGCCGGTGCCCACGCCGGTAACCACGCCGCCGCGACGGCGTGGCGCGATGTGGTCGTGACCGGTTCCGACGCCGCCGGTGCGGCACGTGCGGTCGAAGCGGCCGGCGGCCGGGTCGTCACCCTGCTGCCCGTCGTCAGCGGCGTCGCGGCCCAGCTGCCCGAGGGCAGCACGCTCGGCCCGGACTGGCTCGTGGCACCGCAGCGGGAGATCACCGTCGCCGCCGCGACGACGCCCACCGACGGCGGCGCGACGACCGTGCGGCAGATGCTGGGCCTGCCCGCGACCGGCAACGAGGGTCGCGGCGTCACGGTGGCGGTGGTCGACACGGGCATCGCCGACGTGCCCGATCTCGCCGGGCAACTGGCCGACCGGGTCGACCTGACCGGAACCGGCGACGGTGACGGCTACGGCCACGGCACCTTCATGGCCGGCCTGATCGCCGCCACCGGCAAGGCCTCCGGCGGCGCCTACCAGGGGGTCGCCCCCGGCGCGAAGCTGATCGACGTCAAGGTCGCCGACGCCGACGGGCGCACCGACCTCACCACGGTCCTGCGCGGCCTGCAGTGGGTCAGCGATCACCGCAAGGACGTGCAGGTGGTCAACCTGTCGCTCTCCTCGGACAGCCCCATGCCGTACCAGATCGACCCGTTGACCCAGGCCCTCGAATCGTTGTGGCACCAGGGCGTCACGGTGGTCGTACCGTCCGGCAACGACGGTCCCGGCACCGGCTCGGTGACCTCGCCCGGCAACGACCCGCTGCTGCTCACCGCGGGCGGCCTGGACGTGGCCGGCACGACCGACCGCCGCGACGACGTGGTCGGCGAATGGTCCGGGCGGGGACCGACCTGGCAGGGCGACGCCAAGCCGGACCTGGTGGCGGCCGGCGGCCACGTGGTGAGCCTGCGCTCGCCGGGCAGCGTGGTCGACGAGGGCAACCCGTCCGCCCGGGTCGGCGACGGCTACTTCCGCGGCTCCGGCACCTCGATGGCCGCCGCGGTGACGTCCGGGATCATCGCGGACGTGCTGGCCGTGCAGCCCAAGCTGCGGCCGGACGCGGTGAAGAACCTGCTCATCAGCACGACGTACCCGAGCGCCGGGCTGAGCCGCGCCGCCGGTGGCGGCGCGGGCGGCCTGGACGCCGTCAAGGTGCTCGCCGCCGCCCCCCGCTGGAATGCCGGCAAGGCGCAGCAGCAGTACGACGCCGACACCAGCACCGTCGGCCGCGACGCGAAGCTCTGGGCCGGCTTCTCGAAGGCGCTCGTGGAGGGCGACCAGAAGGCCGCCGACAAGGCGTGGAAGAAGCTGACCCCGGGTTCCCGGGACTGGGCCGCGCGGGCCTGGGCGCAGCTCGACCCGGCCGCACGCGCCTGGGCGGCGCGGGCCTGGGCGGACTCGGACTGGGCGGCGCGGGCCTGGGCCGACAGCGAGTGGGTGGCGCGGGCCTGGGCGGCCCGGGCCTGGGCGGCGCGGGCCTGG
>NZ_QHHV01000277.1:0-19190 GCF_003947245.1 Actinoplanes sp. ATCC 53533
TCGTTCTGCCCGCGATCAGCAAGAACGCCCTGAAGAAGATCAGCGCGGAGGTGCGGTCGTGGCGACTGTACAACCGTACTGGTCAGGACCTGATCGACGTTGCGCGGGACATCAACCCGATCGTCCGTGGCTGGATGCAGTACTACGGAAAGTTTTACCGGTCGGCGATGTACTCGCTCCTGGCGCGTATCAACGCCTATTTGATGCGTTGGATCCGTAAGAAGTACAAACGGTTGCGGGCGAAGGGGAAAGCGTTCCGGTGTTGGCGTGGGATTGTCCAACGGTTCCCGCGTATGTTCGCGCACTGGGTATGGGTGCCCTCCGTCCCAAGCGTCTGGTGAACAGGGTGACAGGAGCCGTATAAACCGAGAGGTTTACGTACGGATCTGTGGGAGCCCCGGGCTGAAATGCCCGGGGCGACCCGGCCTTCCCCATCGGAAACAGGCTCCGGCCGATGCTCGGCATCGACCGAAAGCAGAACCCGCACATCCCATCCGGTGTTTCCGATAGGGAAGCAGAGCAAAGTAAGGCTGGGCGAATAGCGTGCGGTCGCTGTCCCGTCCAGCAGATGGACCGCGCTCCCGCATACCGAGCGCACCAACCACATCCTGAGCAACCGGTCCCACCGGGTGGACCAAAACCTCACATACGGGCCAAATCGCCACCGCCGGCTTCAGTCTTGATGCATGCGGGCGTGGAGGGCGCAAGTCTCCAAGGTCTGAGCGCCGGCGCGGAGTCGCCTGCCGAAGTGGGGTACACCGACCATAACGGGCGCGCCCGCTGGGCGGGGGAACCGCCCAGCGGGAGAACGTTTTTCCATGCAATCAGCTGGCAGGGCGAGGGCGGCCGGTTATGAGCCGCTAGGCGATTGGCCGCCCTCGCCCGACCCCGGCGGGAGCGACGGTCAGCACCATGCAACCACGCACGACATCAAGCATTTGACCTTGATCTTCAACTCGAGGGGGTCAGCCGAGCCCGTTGAGGAACCCCTCGTGGTTGGTGCGGAACTCCCAGTTGTAGAACCTGTCCCAGTTGATCGACCAGGTCATCAGGCCGCGGAAGTTCGGGTTGGTGCCGCTGCGGACCGCGTAGCTTCCACAGTTCACGCCCTTGACCAGGCACGTCACCGCCTGCTGCACTCCCGCCGGAGCGACGTAGCCGTTGCCCGCGCTGACCGAGGATGGCGCGCCGAAGGCGATCTGGTCCTCGCGCAGGGCCGGGAACGCGTTCGCCGCGTTGCCGGCCACCGGGAAGCCGGCCAGCAGCATGTCGGTCATCGCGATGTGGAAGTCGGCCCCGCCCATGCTGTGGTATTGGTTGTCCAGGCCCATGATCGGGCCGGAGTTGTAGTCCTGGACGTGCAGCACCGTCAGGTCGTTGCGCATCGCGTAGATCACCGGCAGATACGAGCCCGCGCGCGGATCCTGCCCGCCCCATGGGCCTGAGCCGTAGTACTGGTAGCCGAGTTGGACGAAGAACGTCTCCGGGGCCATCGTGAGCACGAAGCCCGCGCCGTATCTGCTCTTCAGGGACCTCAGCGCGGCGATCAGGTTGACGATGACCGGCGTCGTCGGGTTCTTGAAGTCGGTGTCCCCGGTGTTCAGCGACAGCGAGTGGCCTTCGAAGTCGATGTCGACGCCGTCCAGGCCGTATCTGTCGATGATCGCGCTGACCGAGCTGACTCCGCGGCCGGGCAGAGGGTGAAGCGGATGTCGCCGGACGTCGCGGTGGTCGGCTCGCCGAATGCCAGGTTGATGATGTCCCAGTCGGCCGGGACGTCGGCCATTCTCAGGTAGCCCGAGCCGTTGGCGAAGCTCGAGTGCAGGTAGCCGATCAGCGCGTGCTTGGGGAGCCCGGTGACCGGAGGCGGTGGGGTGGTCGGTGGCGGGGTGGTCGGTGGGGGCGTGGTCGGTGGCGGGGGCGTGGGCGGCGGGGTGGTCGGCGGGGGCGTGGTGCCGCCACAGACACCCTTGTCCGCCCAGACACCCCACTCGCCGCTGGCCGTGGGCACCTCGCCCTGCGTCCACCACTTCGCGGTGTAGTTCCTCGCCTGGTACGAGACCGAGTTGTCCTTGACGTACACCGCGGAGGCGCTCCACGCCGGGGAACAGGCGACGGCAGCGCTCGCGGACGAGGCTATGTAGACGGTGGGACCGGCGGTCGCGAGCGCGGCCGTGACGACGAGGATGAGTGAACGGCGCATGGCCAATTATTAGGACTGTTAACTGTTTCTGTCCAGCGATCGTTTTTCACGCCGCCGCGAAGCGGATCCGCCGGCCCGCGCGGTCGAACAGCAACAGGTCCGCCGGCTCCATCCCGACGGTGAGTTCATCGCCGATCCGCACCCGGGCGGGCACCGGCACCCGGACCATCACCTCTCCGGTCGGCGGCGCTTCCACCAGGTCGTACGCGGGGTAGAACCCGTACGGCGTGCTCGCGGCGACCGGCCGGGACCGCGGCGTCGGCGCGTCCAGCCGGGTGCTCGGCACCCCGCCGACGTCGACGTGTGCCAGCAACTCGTGCCCCAGGTTCTCCACCGAGCGGACCGTGCCCCGCACCGAGATGCCCGGCGACCGGGCCCGGAGCGGCAGCGCCCGCAACGCCAGGGTCACCCGCTCGGTGTGGTGCTCCGCCAGCCGCGCGGTGCGCGGGTCCCCCGGCGGCAGTTCCAGCACCTGCGAGCCCAGGTCGAGCACCACCTTGCCATCCTCGGCGTAAACCGCCGCCTCCAGCAGGCTGGTCCTCGGCATGCCGAGGAACGCCGCCACGAACAGGGTGTCCGGGTCCGCGTACACCTCGGCGGGCGGCCCGACCTGTTGCAGCACGCCCAGCCGCAGCACGGCGATCCGGTCCGCCATGCTCATCGCCTCGGTCTGGTCGTGCGTCACGTAGATCGTCGTCACCGCGAGCCGCCGGACCAGCGCCACGATCTCGCCGCGCAGCGCCGCGCGGGCACCAGCGTCCACGTTGGACAGCGGCTCGTCGAGCAGGAACACCGCCGGCCGCCGGACCAGCGCGCGGGCCATCGCGACGCGCTGGCGCTGGCCGCCGGACAGGTGCTCGGGATAGCGGTTGAGCAGGTCCGCGATGCCCACCGTGCGGGCCACGTCGGCGACCCGGGCGCCGATCTCCGGGCCCGGAGCGGGCGCCGCGCGCAGCGGGAAGCCGATGTTCTGGGCGACCGTCAGGTGCGGGTAGAGGGCGAAGTTCTGGAACACCATCGCGATGTTCCGCTCGCGGGGATCGAGCTCCGTCACCGGCACGCCGTCGAACAGCACCCTCCCGGCGGTCGGCTCCTCGAACCCGGCCAGCAGGCGCAGCAACGTCGACTTCCCGCAGCCGGTCGGGCCGAGCACCACCAGGAACTCGCCCGGTGCCACCTCCAGGTCGACGCCCTGCACCGCGACGACGTCGCCGAAATTCTTCGTGAGCTCGCACGCGGCGATCGCCACCATGCCACCATGGTGGGGTTCGGCAGCCGTCAATGCCAGGGCTTTGCCGTTCCGGCTCCTACTGCATGACCGTGCGGTCGAGGTAGCCGTCGCCGTCGTCGTCGTACATCCGCTTCTCGTAGACGCCGTCGTGGTCCTTGTCGTAGTCGGCGAAGTCCACCCGGTTGTCCAGGTCCTCGTCGACGCCGACGAAGTCGGCCTGGCCGTCGCGGTCGAGATCCACCCGGATCTCGACGCCGCCGTCCTCGCGGCCCCGGTAGGTCGCCTTGTCCTGGCTGCCGTCGCCGTCCGCGTCGACCCGGTTGTGGTAGCCCTTCGGCGGCGCGATCTGCTCGGCCTCGCCGCGGCCGATCTGCGCGTTCCCCGGCTCGCCCAGGCCGCTGCGCGGCGCATCGCCGAAGCCGGACTCCGCCGGCAGGCCGTCCAGGTCGGGGGCGTCCACGCCGGGGGCCGAGCCGAAGCCCGACCGCGCGGCCAGGTCGCCGCCGCCGGTGCCCCACGCGTCCGGCGCCGAGCCGAACCCCTCGTTCGCCGGATATCCCGCGGTGGCGTCCGCGGCCGTCCCGGCGGCGCTGCCGAACTCCGACCACTCGCCGAGGCTGGCCGGGCTGTCGGCGGACACCGAGCCGGGGCCTCCCATGCTGTCGGCCGGCGCCGAGCCGAACCCCTGCCGGGCCATCCCGCTGCCGACCGCGTCGGCCACCCCGCCGATGCTGAACGAGTCGAACAAGCCGAACGTGCTCGACTTGGTGACCCTGTCCTCCACGACCGCGCCCTGCGCGCCCGGATCGGCGCTGACCTGCTGGCGCAGCAGGTCGGACTCCTCCGCGTCCAGGTCGAAACCGGACAGCGCACCCGCCGGATCGGCGGCCAGCCGAGCCTGGAACGACGGGTCGGTAAGCAGCAGCTCCAGCACCGCGTCGAAGTCACTCATGACGACCACCGTAAGAGCCCGGGTCCAGTGACCGCTAGTGGTGCGGCGGCCAGTCCCACGGAACCGGCCGAATCCGTCAGTCCAATTCCGGCATCGCCACCGGCTGCGGCCTGGGACGACAGGTGCCGCACTGCACGGCGTCCTCGACCACCAGGGCCTCGGCACGGTCCCTGTTCACCGAACGGCTCACCTGAAGGAGGTACGGCCCGAACCGAGCGTGGTCCTCGCAGACCCCCCGGCCACAGAACCGGCAGGTCCCTCGGGCAGCCTTGGCACAGAACCAGCAGATCACGTGTATTTCCCCTCGTCAGCCGATGGGCGGTTCATCGGTGGTCGGTGTCTGCGTGGGCGTGGACGACACACTCCGTGAGGGGGATGGCGATGGCGACGTCGACGGGCTGGTCGAAGTCGACGGGCTGGTCGAGGCCGACGGGGTTCTGGGCGGAGTGGTGGTCGGTGCCGCCGTCGTGGGCCGGGTCGTCGCACGGGTGGTGGTCGGGGTCGGGTCGTCCGGCGTGGTCGGGTCGACCGGGTCGTCCGTCGGCTCCGGCTCGGTCGTCGACTCCGTCGGCGGCACCGTGGTCGGCGACGGGGTGACCTCGCTGGGCAGGTCGGAGGGGAGCGGATCGTCGCTCGGCGACGGGCTGGGTGAGCCGGCCGGCGGCTCGACCTTGACGCCGTCGCCGCAGCTCAGGTCGGTGCCGATGGGCTGGCTCGGGGTGCCACCGACGTACACCCGGCCGGTGGCGACGGACAGGCCGCCGGGCTCGACCGCATACCAGGAGGAACCGCTGTTGGTGACCACGCCCGCGGGACGGGCGACGGCGAGGGCGAGGGGCTGATAGGCACCGCTTGTGCTGGCCGTGTCGGCGAGCAGGCGGCCGGCCTCCAGCGAGAGGGCGCCGTGCGGCACCCGCTGGCGACCGGCGTCCGTGTACAGCCGGCCCACCCGGGCCTGCGAACCGGCGCAGAACAGCGTGGCCGAGCCACCCTTGAAGGTCAGCCGGCCGGTGGTCTTGGCCGGGACGATGATCTGGGCGCCCTCGTCGACATACCGGCGGTCGCCCTCGGCGAGGGTCACGGTGCGACCGTCGATGGTCGCGGTGATCGTGCCCCGGTCCGAGGTGAGCAGCGCCCGGTCGGTGGGCATCTCGGCCCAGGCCGGGCCGGGTGCGAAGTTGACCACGGTGAGCAGCAGCGAGAGCAGGAGCAGCAGCAGGACGAGCCACCACATCCGGCGTTCGAAGCGGCGGTCCACGTCGGGGTCCTCGGTGCCGTCCGGCGGGCCCGGCGGCGCGGCGAGCGGCGGGTAGACACCGGCGGAGTGCACCCCGCTGGCGGCCGGCCCGTTGCCGGCGGGACCGCCGGCCATCTGGCCGGGCACGCCGACCAGCGGCGGCAGGTCGGAGGCGTCGGGGATGACCCAGAGCCGTACGGGGGTGCGAGCCTGCGCGACCATCCCGGGAACGCCGTCGCCGACCGGGCCGACCAGCGTGCCGCGGCGCAGCTCGACGCCGTCGGGCATGGCGATGACGCCGGACTCCACGACGACCGCGTGGGTGGGGCCCTGCAGGACGACCGGCGCGCCGGGCTCGAGGTCCACCGGGTGCGCGGACGCGATCAGCGCGAGCCGTTCGTCCCCGGCCAGACCGGACAGCGCGGGAGTGTCGGCGAACAGCGTCTCGGCCTCGGCGCGGTCGGCCGGCGGCGGGCCGGGCAGCGGGCCGACGACCGTGGCGACGGTGGCGGTGGGCACGGAGAGCAGCGTGGTACCGGCCGTGTGCCAGTCCAGCGACGTGGCCCGACCGGTGAGCGCGTTGGCCAGCCCGACCACGCCACCGGCGCCGACGTGCTGCCGGATCGTGCCGCCGGGGTCGCCGGGCTTGCGGGCCTGGACCGCGCCGTCGACGACGACGTACACGGCCTGCTGGGCGGTGCCAGCCACGACGAGCTGGGTCCCGGACCGCGGTCGCACCCAGCGGGCCCGGGCGGCGAGGCCGGCCAGCGCGTGCTCGGGCAGGCCGCCGAGATCGGAGGCCCGCAGCGCGGCCAGCCGGCGCGGGGCGTCGGCCTCCCGGCGCTTCTCGACGGACCGCTCGCGGAAGCGCCGCCACCAGCGGGCCAGCCGGCCGACGGCGAGGTAGACCAGCGGGGCGCAGAGTCCTCCGACGATCAGCGTCAGCAGCAGCTTGGCGGCGAATCCGCTGTGCCACAGGCCGGTGACCAGCCCGGCGACCCGGTCGGCCCAGATCCGGTACGCGAGGTTCGCGGCGACCGCCACCCAGAGCAACGCCAGCACCCCGTACAGGGCGACGATGCGGCCCTCCCTGTCCAGCCCCGCCCACGACGGCGGGCGGCCGCGCAGCCGGCTGGACACCCAGGCGAGGCCGCGGCCGCGCAGGTTCGGGATCTCCAGCCAGTCCATCAGCAGGTAGTAGCCGTCGAGGGCGAGCAGCGGGTTCAGGTTGAACAGCGCGTTGAGATACCAGGCGAAGGCCAGCTTGAAGGCCAGCGGACCGAGCGCCGGCACGGCGAGGCCGATGAGCTGCATCGACCCGGCGAGCACCAGGCCGGTGGCCGGCCCGGCGGCGGTGACCAGCATCCGGGCGCGCCGCCCGGCCATCCACACGTCGGTGGTGTCCACGAAGACCGACGGGATGCCGAAGTACACGAGCACGCCGGCCGCGGGCACCTCCCGCCCGGCATGCTTGGTGGCCAGCGCGTGGCCCAGCTCGTGGCTGGCCAGGGCGAGCAGATTGAGCAGCAGCAGGACGATCGCGCCGAGCAGGTAGGAGCCGCCGGCCAGGAAGACCGCCTGGCTGCCGCGCCACCAGGTGGTGACGAACAGGCCGAGCCCGGCCACCGCGAAGATCGCCATGATGATCGCCGCGGGCCTGGTGAAGAAGAACCGGCCGCCGGCGCGGTAGAGCGCCGAGATCACCCGGTCGATGTCGAAGACCAGCATCCGGCGCCCGCGAGCCGCCGCGAGCACGCCGGAGCCGACCCGCTTGGGCAGCGGCTGCCGCTCGAGCTCCTGCAACGGGCGGAAGGCGTCCACGGGCAGCTCGTCGAGCATCCGGTTGCCGGCCAGATCGGCCACCACCCGGCGGACCTGGTCGGGGGCGAGCCGGCCGGCGAGCCGCGCGAACTCGGCGACGAGGCGGGCGACCGTGTGGGTGCCGTCCATCATCAGCGCGAGCTGCCACTCGTCCGGGGTCAGCCGCAGATAGCAGGCGCGACCGCCGTCGTCGGGCGAGCGGAGCATCACGTACGCGGATCCGCGCACGCTGGTCAGCTCGACGGCCTCGATGCCGGCGCGCAGCACTGGCCGGGCCCGGGCAGGGTTGAGCCGCTCGACGACCGCGCCCCAGAGTCCGGGGTCGGCGGGTCCGAGCGGCTCACCCGGCGCGCGTCCGGCCAGGGCTTCCCAGACACTCATCCGGGTCTCGACCAAGCTCACTGCTTCATTCCGATCAGGGGTTTCCGCTCCGCTATAGCGAATGGAGAGTAGGCGGTCAGCCAGGCGAAAGGCGAGCCCCTGTTATGCCGATCGCCAGGAGAAAAGGCATAGATCAGACATAAAGGTGGCGGTGGGTGGCCGCGACCAACCCCCTTGGTCGCGTCCACCCACCGCCGTGGGGAGGTGATGCTCGTCCGATGGCCCGGAGAGCATCAGGTTGGCTCTAGGCGGACTCCGTCAGCGTCGCGCTGACCGTCTGCTGCTGCCCGTCGCGGGTGAAGACGATCGTCACCTTGTCGCCGACCTTGGCGGACTGGATGATCCCCACCAGGTCGTCGGAGTCGTTGACGGCCTTGCCGTTCACCGAGTTGACTACGTCACCCTGCTGCAGGCCGGCCTTCGCGGCCGCGCTGTTCGGGGTGACCTGGCTGACCAGGGCGCCACCGCCCTCGGCCTCCGTGACGCTGACGCCCAGCGCCGGGTGGCTGACCTTCTTGCCGGCCATCAGGGCGTCCGCGACGTCCTTCGCCTTGTTGCTCGGGATCGCGAAGCCGAGGCCGATGTTGCCCGAGCTCTGCCCGGAGGTGGCGATCGCCGAGTTGATGCCGATCACCTCGCCGTTGGTGTTGACCAGCGCGCCGCCGGAGTTGCCCGGGTTGATCGGGGCGTCGGTCTGCAGCAGCCCGGACATCGAGGTCGTCCCGCCGCTCTGCTGCTGTTGCTGCTGCTGGCCGCCGAACGGATTCTGCGGGGTCTGCGGGCTCTGCTCCTCGCTGCTGGACTGGATGGTGCGGTCCTTGGCGCTGATGATGCCCTCGGTGACCGAGCCCTCCAGGCCCAGCGGGCTGCCCAGCGCGAGCACGGTGTCGCCGACCTGCATCTTCGAGCTGTCGCCGAACTTCGCGGCGGCCAGGTCGCTGACCCCGTCGGCCTTGATGACGGCGAGGTCGGTCCGCGGGTCGGTGCCGACGATCTTCGCCTGCGCCTTCTTGCCGTTGGCGAAGATCACGGTGACCGCGTCGCCGGTGGCGGTGGCGACCACGTGGTTGTTGGTCACGATGTAGCCGTCGGCGGTGATCACGACGCCCGAGCCCTCACCGGTCTGCGTGGTGATCGAGACGACGCTGTCCTTGACCGCCGAGACGATCTGGGCGAGCGACGAGCGGTCGACCACCCGGTTCACCGAGGCGTCGGAGGTCTGCACGGTCCTGGCGCCGTTGTCGTCGCTGAACGCCAGCGCGGTGGCCGCGCCGACGCCGCCGGCGCCCAGGGCGATCAGGACCGCGGCCGCGCCGGCCACGAAGATCTTGCGGCCCCGGCCGGCCCGCGCGGGGTCGCGCTGGTCGGTCCCGACGGCCTGGGCCCAGGCCGGGGCCTCCGACTGCGGGGGTACGCCGGCACCGGGCGCCCACTGACCGGGCTGGCCGGGCTGACCGGGCGCTCCCTGCGCCGCATACTGCTGGTGGGGCTGGCCGGCGTAGGCACCCGCGTAGGGCGGCTGCGGCTGGCCGGGATACTGCTGGCCCGCGCCGTACGGCTGTTGGCCGTAGGGCGGCGGCTGGTTGGGGTGCGGCTGCTGCGCCGGATGCTGGCCGCCGCGCTGCCACGGCGACGCGAGCCATCCGCCGTGCTGCTGAGGCACGCCGGGCTGAGGCACGCCGGGCTGAGGCACGCCAGACTGCGGTGCGCCGGACTGCGGGGCACCGGACTGGGGAACGCCGGACTGAGGTGCGTCCGGCAGGCTCAGCATGGGCTGCTGCGCCGTCGTGTCGGACTGTCCCCGCTCCGGGCTGCTGCTCGCGTGGGAGGCGTCCGCGGGCCGGTGCGACTGCTCCTCGGACGGGGAGCTTTCGTGCCGCTGCGGGTCGGTCTCGTACTCGTTCATGGGGATTACTCTGCCCCTGCCCGCTCCGACCTACCTGTGTTGGCCCTGGACGTTTTCTGTGAATGGCGTTGCCCGGAAAATCAGGAGTCGTCCGGCTCCAGAGCGGGCAAAGCCACCCGGAACGTCGCGCCCTTGCCGGGCTCGCTCAGCACTTCCACAGTGCCGTGGTGGGCCCGTACGATCGCCGCCACGATGGCCAGGCCCAGCCCGGTGCCGGTGGCCGCGCGGTCGGTATGCCGGGTCCTGGCCTCGTCGGCACGGTAGAAGCGCTCGAAGACGTGCTCGCGCTGTTCGGCGGACAAACCGGGCCCGGTGTCGGCGATCTCGACGACGGCACGGTTGCCCGACTCCGGATAGAGCGAGAGCGTCACCGCGGCATCCGCCGGCGTGTGCACCAGCGCGTTGGTCATCAGGTTGCCGATGACCTGCCGCAGCCGGGCGTCGTCGCCGTAGGCCACCAGCTTCTCCGGCGACTCGCGCACGTCCAGCTCGATCTTGCGCTCCGGGGCGGTGGCCCGGGCCGCCTGGACCGCGTCCATCGCCAGCACCGGCAGCTCCACCGGGGCCAGGGTGACCGGGCGCTCCCGGTCCAGCCGGGCGAGCAGCAGCAGGTCCTCGACCAGCAGGCCCATCCGGGCGGCCTCGTCCTCGATCCGGCGCACCAGCTTGGCGGTGTCCTCCGGGTTGGCGACCGCGCCCTGGCGGTACAGCTCGGCGAAGCCGCGGATCGAGGTCAGCGGCGTGCGCAGCTCGTGCGAGGCGTCCGCGACGAACTGCCGCATCTTCCGTTCCGAGCGCACCGCGCGGGCCTCGGAGACCTGCGCCGCCTCGGCGGCGTCGCGGGCCTGCGACTCCGCGGCGCGGGCCGCGGTCTCGGACAGCGCCCGGGCGGTGAACGCGGCCTCGATCTGGGCAAGCATGGCGTTCAGGGCCCGGGACAGCCGGCCCAGCTCGGTCTTCGGCTCGCCCTCGTCGGGCTCCGGATCAGGGACGCGCTGGGTGAGGTCGCCGGCCGCGATGGCCGCGGCGGTCCGTTCTATCTGCCCCAGCGGGATGAGGCTCTGCCGCACGATGGCCGCGCCCACCGCCGCGAGCGCGAAGAGCACCCCGGCGCCGACCAGGATGTCGACCCAGATCAGGCGGGCGATCGCGTCGTCGATGGAGACCAGCCGCTGCCCGACGTGCAGCACGGTGCCGCCGCCGAAGTAGGTGACCAGCACCCGCCAGACGACCGTCCCGTCGGCGGACATGACCGTGTACGGCTTGTCGATGTGCTTGTTGACCTCGTCCAGGCCGGTGAGCAGCGGGGGCAGCTGGCTGGGCTTGAGCGCCGGGTCGTACTTGAGGTCCTCCGGGTCTCCCACGCCGTCGACCGTGGTCAGGTTGGCGTAGTAGTCGACGGGCAACAGCAGCTTCGCCCTGCCCTGCAGCTCCTCCGCCGTCTCGGCGAATCGGACGAGCCCGGTGTCGAGCCGACCGATCATGTAGCTGTGCAGGGCGTACGTGCTCGCGGTGCTGATCAGGGTCAGCGCCGCCAGCACGAGGACGAGCACGGCCGCGATGAGCTTGGTGAGCAGCGGGATCCGCCGCAGGCTGGTCTCCGGGACGACCCTGCGGACTCGGTCGGAAAGGGTCAGGGCCACGATCTGGCTCAGGCCGCGGGTTTGCGCAGCACGTAGCCGACGCCGCGGAGCGTGTGGATCAGTCGCGGCTGCACGTTGTCGACCTTGCGCCGCAGATAGGAGATGTACGACTCGACGATGTTGTCGTCGCCCCGGAAGTCGTACTTCCACACGTGGTCGAGGATCTGCGCCTTGGAGAGCACCCGGTTGGCGTTGAGCATCAGGTAGCGCAGCAGCTTGAACTCGGTCGGTGACAGCTGCACGCGCTGGCCGGCCCGGTAGACCTCGTGCGTCTCCTCGTCGAGCTCGAGGTCGGCGAAGACCAGGCGCGAGGGCTCCTCGTCGCCGGCGGTGGTGCGGCGCAGCACGGCCCGGATCCGGGCGGTGAGCTCCTCGAGGCTGAACGGCTTGGTCACGTAGTCGTCGCCACCCAGCGTCAGGCCCCGGATCTTGTCGTCGGTGCCGTCGCGGGCGGTCAGGAAGACCACGGGGGTGCGCGCGCCACCCTCGCGCATGAGCCGGATGACCTCGAAACCGTCGAGGTCGGGCAGCATCACGTCGAGGACGACGAGGTCAGGGGTGGCGCTCTTGGCCGCGCTGACGGCGGCGCTGCCGCTGGTGGCGGTGCTGACGTCGAACCCCGCGAAGCGCAGGCTGGCGGAGAGCAGCTCGAGGATGTTCGCGTCGTCCTCGACGACGAGGAGCTTCGCCTCGCTCTGCTTGCCCTGGGTCTGAGTAGCGGCCATGCCCACCATCCTCGCCCAGGTCGCTGCACTCGCGCTGCACGCTACCTGAAAGTTTTCTGTGAGCTTGCTAGGCGGCAAGATCAAACGTGGCAGACCGAATCCCCGCCGACGCTGAGCCCATCCGCGGCGGAAAACCCATGCTAGATCGAGATGTACGCCGCGCGGGCCAGCACGCGCCGGTCCGCACCGGGCTCCGGACGCAGCGCCGGCGAGCCGATCAGCGTCACCGTCAGGCCGCGCAGGCCGGCCACCCGCCGGACCGAGGACCAGAGTGTGTCGTCGCCGACGAAGGACGCCTCCGCGGAACCGTACCGGATCGCGATCGGCACGACCGGCGCCCCGGCGTCCACCGCCGCCTGGAAGACAGCGGGCCGGAAGCGCCCCCGCTCGGCGCCGCAGAACGTCGTACCCTCCGGGAAGACCGCGACCGAGCGACCGGCCCGCAGCGCCGCGGCGACCTCGGCCACCAGCGCGGGCAGGCGCTTCGGCCGGGTCCGGTCGACGAAGATCGACCCGGCCCGGGTCGCCAGCACACCCACCGCGGGCCAGCCGCGCACGTCATGCTTGGCGACCAGCCGGACCGGCGTCACCGCCAGCAGCGCGACGACGTCCAGCCAGGAGACGTGGTTGGCCACCAGCAGGCTGCCGGGCCGCGGCGCCGGGCCGCGCCAGACCAGCTCGACCCCCAGGGCCGCGAGGATGCCGCGCGAGATCATCCGAGCGGCGCCGCGCCGCAGGAGCGGCACCAGGATCAGAGCCCCGAGCAGTACGCCGAAGAGCGCCGACAACCGCACCAGCGCGGTACCGGTTCGCACAGCCGGGGCACCGGCGGGGCGGCACTGCGGACCGCACGCGGACGTGGGCTGCCACACAGCTGAGTTCATCGGGTCGCACCCAGGAAGTGGCGCCGGTAGCGCGGGTCCATCCGGTCCATGGAGAACAGCACGTAGAAGTCGGCGCAGTTGAAATCCGGGTCGTAGGCCGGCTCACCGCACACCCAGCTGCCCAGCCGCAGGTAGCCCTTGAGCAGCGGCGGCGGCTGGGTCCTCGGGTCGCCGACGTGGTCGGTCTCCGCGAGCCAGCCCCGGCGCGGCTGGACCCGCAGGGCCGGCGGCGAGAGGTGCCTGGCGGAGACCCGGGCCCAGACCCCGGCCGCGGTCGCCCCGCCGTCTTCGAGGCCGACCGAGGCGCAGCCGCCGAGCCAGCGCAGGTTGTTCAGGTGCAGGTAGCGGGCGATGCCGGCCCACATCAGGTTGACCACGGCGCCGGAGCGGTGGTCCGGGTGCACACACGAGCGACCGGTCTCGACGAGCTGGTCGCGCAGCGGGCTCAGGCCGCTGAGGTTGAACTCGCCGTCGCCGTAGCGGCGCCCGGCGCGCTCGGCGGCCTTCGGGGTCATCATCCGGTAGGTGCCGACGACCAGGCCGGTCGCGTCGTCCCGGACGATCAGGTGGTCGCAGAAGTCGTCGAACTCGTCGATGTCGCGACCGTCGGAGGTGGCCCCGCGCAGCGTCGCGCCGAGCTCGGTGGCGAAGACGTCGTGGCGCAGCCGTTGCGCGGCCGCGACCTGACTGGCGTCGTCGGCGATGAGGAGCGAGTAGCCGCTGGTCCCGGTGGGTGCGGCAGCGGTCATGAGTACCGTCATGAGTTCTGTGTAAGGCTCGCGTCTGCCGACGGCGTGTCGCCACAGGTGGCACGGGATGACGCTAACGTGAACGCCTCTGTAAGCCGTCCACCCGACGGGCAGCCGGGATTGCCGCGAACCGGTAGGTTGAGCCACCAGTCGAGCGGTAGGAGCAATAGTGCCGGGCGGATCCACGGAGATCGTCGTCTCCAACCTCAGCAAGCAGTACAAGGCACTGCGTGCGGTGGACAATCTCTCGTTCACCGTGCACTCCGGGCGAGTCACCGGCTTCCTGGGCCCCAACGGTGCGGGCAAGACGACCACCCTGCGCATGTTGCTCGGCCTGGTCACCCCGTCGGCCGGCACGGCCACCTTCGGCGGCGTCCGCTACACCGACCTGTCGCAGCCGATCCGGCACGTCGGCGCGGTGCTCGAGGCCTCCAGCGCGCACAAGGGCCGCACCGGCCTCAACCACCTGCGGATGATCTGCACCTCGGCCGGGCTGCCGTGGTCGGCGGCCGACGAGGCGCTCGCCCGGGTCGGGCTGACGCCGGCCGCCAAGCGCAAGTTCAAGGGCTACTCGCTGGGCATGAAGCAGCGCCTCGGCATCGCCGCGGCCCTGCTCGGCAACCCGCGGGTGCTGATCCTCGACGAGCCCGCCAACGGCCTGGACCCCGAGGGCATCCGCTGGATGCGCGACCTGCTCAAGACGCTCGCCGCCGAGGGCCGTACGGTGCTGGTCTCCAGCCACCTGCTCGCCGAGATGCAGCAGCTCGCCGACGACGTGGTGATCATCGCGGCGGGTCAGCTGATCCGGCAGGGGCCGGTCGGCGAGGTGCTCGGCTCGATGGCCGGGATGGCCCAGGTGCGGGTCCGCACCCCGCAGCCGGAGGCGCTGACCGCCGCGCTCTCCGAGCACCAGGCGACCGTGACCCCGCTGCCCGACGGCGCGCTGCTGGTCACCGGCCTGGACACGGCCGCCGTGGGACGCGCGGCCTTCAAAGGCTCGGTGGAGTTGCACGAGCTGGCCGGCGAGCGCGCCGATCTGGAACAGGTCTTCCTGCAGCTGACGGCCGGAAAGGCGGGCATCCGATGAACCTGGTGAAAGCCGAACTCTTCAAGATCCGGTCCACCTCGACCTGGTGGATCCTCGGCCTGATCACCCTCGGCCTGTGGGCGCTGACGCTGCTGATCAACTGGGCCGGCAGCTCCATCAACGCGGGCTCGGACCCGGCCGAGCAGGGCCTGACCGCCGACCAGGCCGAACAGGTCCGGGTGGCCAACGAGGCCGTCAACGTGGCGTCAAACCTCTACACCAGCGGCCAGTTCTTCGGCGTGCTGATGGTGATGCTGCTCGGCGCGATCATCGTGACCAACGAGTTCTTCCACCAGACGGCCACCACCACCTTCCTGGTGACCCCGCGCCGGGAGTCCGTGGTGATCGCCAAGCTGATCGCCTCGACCCTGCTCGGCCTCGGCTTCTGGCTGGTCACGACCCTGCTCAACCTGATCTTCGTGCCGTTCATCCTGAACGCCCTGGACGTCGGGCCGCAGTTCGGCGAGCCGGCGATCTGGCGGGCGATGGGGCTCAACGGCCTGGCGTACGCCCTGTGGGCGATCCTCGGGGTCGGCGCCGGCGTGCTGATCCGCAGCCAGATCGGCGCGACGATCGCGCTGAGCACGATCTACGTGATCGGCTACTTCGGCGCCACGACGCTGTTCTTCCTGCTCACCCCGCGCATCGGCGAGTGGTTCGGCAAGCTGCAGGTGCTGGTCCCGCCGCTCGCCTCGCAGCTGATGATCTCCGGCACCGAGCTGCCCGGTAACCCGCCGCGCTGGGTCGGGGCCGTGGTGCTGATCGGCTACGCGGTGGCGGCCGGCGGGCTCGGGACGTGGCTCATGAAACGGCGGGACATCGCCTGAGCGTGATCAGCTGGTCACGAGTCCTTCTCGCCCCTCGGGAAGTTGGTCACAGAGCGGACGTCCGGATGGCCGGACAAATCTCACGGCGTAGCCTTGACGGCGATTTCCATTCCGTCCCGTGTGACGAACGTCGCGTGCTGACAACTTGGTGAAAGAGGCGAACACGGAAGTGTCGACCCAGCAGACTTCGCATGAGAATCCGCTCGCGGACTTCGGTCCCAACGAGTGGATCGTCGACGAGATGTACCAGCGCTACCTGGCCGACCCGAGCAGCGTCGACCCGGCCTGGCACGATTTCTTCGCCGACTACAAGCCGGCGATGGCCTCGGGCTCGCTCGCGACCCCCGACGAGGCCACCGCGGCCAACGCGAAGGCCACCGCCGCCAAGGCCGGCACCGACGCTCCCGCTGCCGCGACCATCGCCCCCGAGAAGCCGACCGTGCCCACGGCGCCCGCGCCGGCCAAGCCCCCGGCCGCTCAGCCAGCGCCGGCCAAGCCCGCCGCCAAGGCCGCCCCGGCCGCGGCCAAGCCGGCACAGACCCCGGCCCCGGCGGAGGGGTCCAAGGTCACCACGCTGCGCGGCGTCGCCGCCCGGATCGTGCAGAACATGAACTCCTCGCTGGAGGTGCCCACCGCGACGTCGGTGCGCGCCGTGCCGGCGAAGCTGCTGGTCGACAACCGCATCGTGATCAACAATCACCTCGCCCGCGGGCGGGGCGGCAAGGTCAGCTTCACCCACCTGATCGGCTGGGCGCTGGTCCGCTCGGTGATGGCGCACCCGGAGATGAACAACTCCTTCGCCGAGGTGGACGGCAAGCCGGTCATGGTCCAGCCCGAGCACATCAACCTGGGCATCGCCATCGACCTCGCCAAGAAGGACGGCACCCGGACGCTGGTCGTGCCGTCCATCAAGAACTGCGAGCGGATGGACTTCCGCAAGTTCTGGCAGGCATACGAGGACGTGGTCCGCCGCGCCCGCCGCAACGAGCTGACCATGGACGACTACGCCGGGACCACGATCTCGCTGACCAACCCCGGCGGCATCGGCACCGTGCACTCCATCCCCCGCCTGATGGCCGGCCAGAGCGCCATCATCGGCGTCGGCGCGATGGAATATCCGGCGCCCTACGCCGGCATGTCGGACGAGACGCTCACGGAGCACGGCGTCAGCAAGGTCACCACGCTGACCAGCACCTACGACCACCGGGTCATCCAGGGCGCGCAGTCGGGCGAGTTCCTCAAGGCCGTGCACGAGTTCCTGCTCGGCGAGCACTCGTTCTACGACGACATCTTCACCTCGCTGCGGATTCCGTACGAGCCGGTGCGCTGGGTGCGGGACGTGGCCCGGACCTCCGAGGGGCAGATCGACAAGGCCGCGCGGGTCGTCGAGCTGATCCACGCGTACCGGGTCCGCGGCCACCTGATGGCCGACACCGACCCGCTCGAGTTCGAGATCCGCCGGCACCCCGACCTGGACGTGCTCCAGCACGGGCTGACCCTGTGGGACCTGGACCGCACCTTCCCGGTCGGCGGCTTCGCCGGCAAGCAGAAGATGAAGCTGCGCGACGTGCTCGGGGTGCTCCGCGACACCTACTGCCGGCGCGTGGGCATCGAATACATGCACATCCAGGGCCCCGAGGAGCGGCGCTGGATCCAGGACCGGATCGAGATCAAGTACACCAAGCCGAGCCCGGAAGAGCAGAAGCACGTGCTCAACCGGCTGAACGCGGCCGAGGCGTTCGAGACGTTCCTGCAGACCAAGTACGTCGGGCAGAAGCGCTTCTCGCTCGAGGGCGGCGAGTCGCTGATCCCGCTGCTGGACGAGGTGCTGCAGGCGTCCGCCGAGGGTGGCCTCGACGAGGTGGTCATCGGCATGGCGCACCGCGGCCGGCTCAACGTGCTCGCGAACATCGTCGGCAAGCCGTACGAGAAGATCTTCAACGAGTTCGAGGGTCAGATGGACCCGAAGTCGGCGCACGGCTCCGGCGACGTCAAATACCACCTGGGCCAGACCGGCAAATACACGGCGCCGGACGGCGAGAGCGCCACGACGGTCAGCGTGGTCGCCAACCCGTCCCACCTGGAGGCCGTGGACCCGGTGCTCGAGGGCATCGTCCGGGCCAAGCAGGACCGCCTCGACCTGGGCCTGCACGGCTACACGGTGCTGCCGCTGCTGATCCACGGCGACGCCGCGTTCGCCGGGCAGGGCGTGGTCGCGGAGACGCTAAACCTCTCCCAGCTGCGCGGATACCGCACCGGCGGCACGGTGCACGTGGTCGTCAACAACCAGGTCGGCTTCACCACGGCCCCGGAATACAGCCGTTCGTCGCTCTACTCGACCGACGTGGCGCGCATGATCCAGGCGCCGATCTTCCACGTGAACGGCGACGACCCCGAGGCCGTCGTCCGGGTGGCCCGGCTCGCCTTCGAATACCGCCAGGCGTTCAACAAGGACGTCGTCATCGACCTGGTCTGCTACCGCCGCCGCGGGCACAACGAGGGCGACGACCCCTCGATGACCAACCCGCGGATGTACAAGATCATCGACACCAAGCGCTCGGTCCGCAAGGCCTACACCGAGGAGCTGATCGGCCGCGGCGACCTTACCGTGGACGATGCCCAGGAGCAGTTGCGCGACTATCAGTCCCAGCTGGAGCACGTCTTCAAGGCCACCCGGGACTCCGCCGGCGCCCCGCCGCGGGCCCAGCGGCCCTCGACGGAGGAGCCGGAGCCGCAGGTCGACACCGCGATCGACGCGGCCGGCGTGCGTGCGGTCGGCCAGGCCCACCTCGACCTGCCGGAGGGCTTCACCCCGCACAAGCGGGTCCAGCAGTTGCTCGACCGGCGCGCCAAGATGTCCGCGGACGGCGGCATCGACTGGGGCATGGGCGAGCTGATCGCCTTCGGGTCGCTGCTGAGCCAGGGCGTCACGGTGCGGCTGGCCGGCCAGGATTCGCGGCGCGGCACGTTCGTCTCCCGGCACGCCTCGCTGGTCGACGCCAACACCGGCAACGACTTCCTGCCGCTGTCCAACCTGGTGACCGGCAACGCCCGCTTCTTCGCCCACGACTCGCTGCTCAGCGAATACGCGGCGATGGGCTTCGAGTACGGCTACTCGGTCGAGAACACCGAGGCGCTGGTGCTCTGGGAGGCGCAGTTCGGCGACTTCGTCAACGGCGCCCAGTCGATCGTGGACGAGTTCATCTCCTCCGGCGAGGTGAAGTGGGGCCAGCAGTCGTCGCTGGTGCTGCTGCTTCCGCACGGCCAGGAGGGCCAGGGCCCGGACCACTCGTCCGGCCGTCCGGAGCGGTTCCTGCAGCTCTGCGCGCAGGACAACATGCGGGTGGCAAACCCGACCACCCCGGCGAACTACTTCCACCTGCTGCGTCGTCAGGCGCTGTCCAGCAAGCGCAAGCCGCTGGTCGTCTTCTCGCCGAAGTCGCTGCTGCGACACAAGCTGGCGGTGTCGTCGGTCGCCGACTTCACCACCGGCCGATTCCAGCCGATCATCGGCGACGCCGGGGTCAACGGCACGCCGCTGGAC